>DATEKY010000869.1:0-2333 GCA_035277225.1 Xanthobacteraceae bacterium | reverse complement strand
CAGGATGCCCTTGTTGGAGAGGATCGCCTTCCATGGCGGCTCGAGCCAGCGCGTCGGCGAGCCGGCCAGATACGCCCCGAACTGCTCGCGGAACATCCACTCCCACGGATAGAGCTTGAACATCAGCTCGATCGGCTTGTCTTGCAGGTCGACGAAGACGCCCCTTGGGTTGCGGCCGATGTTCTCCGTCGCCAGCACCGTCGTGGTCAGCCCGGCCTGCCGCGCGGTGTCTTCCAGGTACTGGATCGTGCCGCCGTCTTCCGGGTCGTCGATCGCGCCGGCGAGATGCACGTGCCCGCCTTTGCCAATCTCCTTCCAGCCCTCGATCAGCCGTTCGTGCAGCGAGTTGTACTGATCGGCGTCCTTGGGGACCGTGTTGTTCGCGATCGCATCTTCCAGCCACACCCACTGGAACACGCCGGTCTCGTATAGCGAGGTCGGCGTGTCGGCATTGTATTCGAGCAGCTTCGCCGGCCCCTGCCCGTCATATGAAAGATCGAAGCGGCCATAGAGGCTCGGGTCGCCGCGCTTCCAGCTCGCCGCGATGAAGGTCCAGAAGCGCTCGGGGATGCGCAGCACCTTCAGCATGCGCTCGTCGTCGACCGCGCGCGCGACCAGCTCGCGGCACATCGCATCGAGCTCGCCCGTGGGCGCCTCGATGTCGCGTTCGATCTCGGCCAGCGTGAAGGCGTAATAGGCGCGCTCGTCCCAGTAGCGCTCGCCCGCGATGGTGTGGAAGCGGAAGCCGTGCTCGTCGGCGCGCTCGCGCCAGTTCGGCCGCTCGTCGCAGGCGATGCGTTGCATGCGGCGCCTATCGACGGATTCGCGGCATCGACATCAGTTCGCCTTCTTCTGGCGCTCGACAACCAGCCGCTTCTCGGCGCCGGCCTGAAAATCGTCGAGCTGCTTGCGGAAACCCGCCAGGTCGACAAGCGGATGCGGATCGGTCGGCTTTCGCGTCTTGAGCAGGTCTTTCGCTTCGCTGAGTCCGTTCGAGAAGCCGTGTGTCGTGAGGTGCAACTCCACCGGGCGCGCGCCCTCCTGCGTCAGGGTGCGGATGCGCTTGAGGCTGGCGATGAATGCCTCGACTTGTTCCGGCCCGCGGATGCGATTGAGCCCCAGGCCGCCGACCGTGAACGCCCGATAGGTGCGCGCGCCGTCACGGGCATCGAATGCGAACGACGCGGTGCCCATCGAGTGGCCGGGCGTCTCGAACGCCTGAATGGCGACGTCGCCGCCGGTGATTGTCTGGCCATCGGTGAGCACGAGATCGGGCTCGATCATCTTCCACGGAAAGCGCGGGTGCGAAACTGAATCGGCCGCCGCCTCGCGCCAGCCCTCCTGGGTCATGGCAAAGCGCGTTCCGGGCGCAAGCTCTGATTTGAGCTGGCCGATGCCGCCTGCATGGTCGAAGTGCCCGTGCGTGACGACGACCAGCTTGATGTCCCTGGGATCGAATCCGAGCGCACGAATATTGCCCAGCATCTGGCCGGTGTAGGGGCCGTAGAGCGTGTCGATCAGCACGTGGCCATTCGGCGACGTGATCAGCCAGGCAGAGACCCAGCAGATGCCGACATAGTAGACGTTATCGAAAGCCTTGTAGGGCTCGATCTTGTGCCATGGCCCGTCCCCAAGATACTTGACGAGGTCTGGCGGCATCCGGCCGGTCTCACCGAACGTTACGAACGCAGCCATCAGCGGAGCCGACTCGCATTTCGTCGTCAGCGGCTGCTCCTGCGCAGACGCCTGGGCCGATAGCAGAGCCAGCGCCGCGACGGCGCTGCAGACGTAACGAAGCTTCATGGCTGTTCTCCCCCCCGTCAGATGGAATATCTGACTGCAACGGAACATCGTGACACAAGCCGAGAGCCCGACCAACTGTTGCGCGTCGGGGCAGCCCGCGACGACAAGCTCGCGGTATGCCCGCGCGCCAGAGTCTAGCCATGTCGCGCTGACTGTCATCCCGGCCAAGCGATGCGCCAGCATCGCGCGAGCCGGGACCCATAAATCACCGGTCTCACGAATTGCGAGATGGGTCCCGGGTCTCCCCATAGCGCGCGTAAACGCGCTTATGGGTCGCCCGGGATGACAATCGCGCCGCGGTCTTAGCCGCCGGCGGATGGCCGGAAAGAGGTTTTCGCGCTCGATCCAAAGCCGGAGCGTTCGATGCCGCTCGCCGAGACAGTCGTGGTGGCCGGACGCGACGCGCCGGAGAACGCGGCCTGCTGCGGCCGCGGCGCCGACGAACCGCTGGACGTCCAGTAGCTCGGATAGAAGAAGTAGGTGAAGCCGCGCGAGGCCGGCTGACAGGTCTGGGTGCCGTTCGGCGCGGT
>DATEKY010000868.1:0-5890 GCA_035277225.1 Xanthobacteraceae bacterium | reverse complement strand
ATTCGGCACGTTATTGTGGGCGGCATTGGAGCCGAACGGCGTTCCGGTGAACGCAGGGGTGAACGGCGTGCCGGTAAAGACCGGCGTGAACGGCGTGCCGGAAAACGAGAAGTTCTGCGGAGTACCGGTGAACGACGACGTCGCGGTCAGGAGCGTGAATGACATCGATCCGGTCGCGGGAAGATTGAACCCGGACCCGGAGAGGATCGGAACGCCCGCGCCCTGCCCGTTGATCGAGGTCGAGATCGAGCCAACCGGCGTGTATGACGACGGCGATACGGAACCCGCAGGTGTGATTTGCCCGATGGTGCCAGCCGGCGTGATCTGCCCAATAGTGCCCGAAGGCGTCACCGTCGCCAGTTCTGAAACCGTGAGCTGGTGGGTATTGAGTCCGACCGCGTAGCCCGGCAGCGTCGCATTGGTCGAAGCCGTATAGCCCGGCACGGTCGAGGACATGCGTCCCGCCGCCGCCGCGCCCATGGTCTCGAGGCCAAACGGCGTGCGCCCGCGCAGGTCCGGCAGGGTGATCGTCTTGTTCGCCGCAAAGTCGGCCGCCGCATTGGCGCCGCGCCCGCCCGGCAAAACCGGGCAGGCCGTGTTATCCATCGACTGGTAGAGTTCGATAAACAGCATTTCGCAGTCCGCATTCGCGCGCTCGTCAGCGCCCGAGTTGGCGTTGCCGATCTTGCGGCCGTTCGCACGCACCGCGCCGGTGCGAACGCCGTTCGCGAATTTGAAGAACACCTCGCCGGTCTGCAGCAACTGCTCATCCGGCACGCCTTCCGTCGCATCGGGTGGCGCGGGATTCGGAATATCGTCGGTATCCCACAGCTGGGTGTTTCCCGCGGTCTTCACCCGCTCGCGATAGGAGCCGAAATCGATGAAGACGGCCGGGAAGCGCCCGTACGCGTCCGCAACCACCGGGTGCGCGTGCGGCGTGCTCAGGTCGGCATCCTGATAGGTCGCGCGCGGCGTCGTGGTGCCGGCTTCGAAGAAGTACGCGAGTGCGCCGGGCGCGCGCCGGTCGGCGTTCGTGCGCGCAACCGTGTTCGAGTGAGGCCAGAGAATGCCCATGCGAGAACTCCAGAATGAGAAAGAGAGCGAACGGAAGCTGCCCGATCCAAAGGATCAGCGAATGCGCCAAATCTTGCGCGGCCGATCGGGTCTTCCGGGAGCGGGCGCGCTGCTGTTCTACGGCGCGACCGCAGTCGTTCGTTCACGGAGCCATTAACCAAGGGTCGCCGCCCTGAAACTGCTGCCCAGAACGGCTGGCGGCGGCCATCCACGATTTCGCGAGATCCGTGTACAGTTTCCAGAACAGGCCGCTGCCCGCGATCTCGGCATCGGCCGCATCCTTGTAGGTCTTGGTGATCTGCGGCGCGAAGTTCGTGCCGATGCCGATCACCGACTTGTTCGCATCGGCGATGTTCGCGCCGAGCGCCGTGGCCCCGCCGGTATCGAGGCCCGCAAGCCCTCCATAGTAGCGGTTTGCGATATCGGCGAGCGAGACGCCCTCGTTCGTCGCGATGGTCCCGCGCGTCTTTCCCGCGTCGTTGCGCAGGTTCGCCTCGGTGACCCCGAGATTGGCGAGCGTGCTGTTGATGCCGGCATTGCCGCTCGCCGCGGCGGAGGTCGCGCTCGACTCGAGCTGATTGTAGGGCGACAGGCCGGCGAGCCATTGCTGCCACCCCTTGTCGGCATAATCACTGCCGAGCTTGATCGCGTCCGCGTCGGCGTTGCCGGAGAACAGCGAGCCCGCGGCGTTGCGCCGCCGGTTGAGCGCATCGAGCGACGTGTCGAGTTGCGTCGTCCAGCCCGGCCCGCCCTGGAACGCCGCCCTGGCGCGCGCCGCACCTTCCGCCCCGTTGATCCCGACCGCGTCGGCGTAGAGCCGCGCCCCCTCGCCGTAGCGGTCCGCGAGTTCGCCAAGCGGCGCATAGGCGCCGCCGCTTTCGGTCAGGTCGCTGCGCGCCGCCCGTAGCGTCTGCAGCGCATCGCCCAAGCCACCGTCGATATAGCCGAGCGCGCTGTCCGCGCCGCCGCGCAGCGCGCCGCCCGCGGCGTCATAGGCTGCGCCAAGATGGCCGCCTGCGTTCGCGTATCCGGCGAGCAGCAGCCGCTCGATCTGATCGCGGGTCAACGCCGTCGCATTGACCAGGTTGTTCTGCGCGGTGCCGAGATAGTTGCGCGAGGCTTCGGCCGCCGCCTCGGCGGGGGCACCGGTGAATGCGTCGAACAAGCCCATGTGTCACTCCTGTGGGGGCCATTGCGCGGCCGCCTGCGCTCGCTTTAAGACTTGGCCTCGAGCGAGCGCCGGTTACACGCGCGTTAATCTTGGATGAAAGCAGTCACGTCATCCGGCACCGTGACGCCGACGTCACTTCGGTGCCCTTTGTTCAGTGAGCGTCACCGCCGCGCCGAACAGCGTCACATGCACGGGATCGGAGACCCGCAGCTTGATCATGATGCCCTTCGGCCCGGCGAGGCCCAGCCGGTTGACCGAGATCGTCTTGCGGGATTCGCCTTCCCGGCCGATCGCGCGCAACACCGGATTGCTCCAGCGATAGCCGCCGTCCAGCGACCACGAAATCTCGACCTGCGGGTCGCTCGCGTTCTCTTCGCCGGCCGCACGCCCGACGGCCGCGACCATGTCGACGTCGAGGCGACCGATCGCAAGGCGACTGGGCGAGGAGAGCACCGCGCCCGACACGACCTCGAACACCAGCGGATCGCCGCCTTCGCGGAATGCGTCTGCACCAATCTCGAACAACTTGCCACTGCCGCGATCGCCCGCGAGCCAGGTGGAGAAGGCTTTCACAGTGCGCGCGGCACGCCAGCCCTCCTGATCGTAGGATGTGCGCTGCGCCCACGTGCCGGTCGTGAGATTGAGCGTCCAGCTCCACAATCCCGGGCGCGTCAGCACCCAGAAGGCATTGCCGTTCGACATGTAGACGGACGCTTCCAGCACGCTCTTGTCCGGCGTCCCCGCGATGTCGCGCGACACGTCCTCGGTCGAGACAGGCAGCGGCGTGTAACCGTTGAGCTTATAGACGACGTCGTCCTGCGCCGCCCACGCCATCGTACCGGTGAATCCCGGCTCCCATCCGGCGATCGCATGCGTGCCGGCAAGCCCGATCGGGATCGTGGCGACGAGGTCGAACGGGAAAGGCGAAAGGCCCGCGTCGCGATACACCTGGCAGAAATTGTCGCCGAACACGAACCATTCGTCGCGATAGGCGACGCCGCGCAGAAGCCGTCCGGGCGCCGTCGTAAAGCTGAGCGAATTCAGGTTGACGGAATTCAGGTCGCTCGCGAACAGCCGTCCGTCAGCGATTGTGAAGGCAAAGTATCCCTTGACGCCGCTGACGCTGTTCGGCTGCGGCAGGTCGGCGTCGGCGAAATTGTCCGGCACGTCATCGGTGTAAAGATTGAACGCGCCCTCTTCGGTCACCGCCACGATGTCGGCGACCGGCGCGGCATTGTTCTTCGCAATGGTGACGAGTCCGGTGCCGTCGAGAGCGCCGAGGTCGGTTACACTCGCGACGCCGCCCGATTTCGCGATCAGCACCGCACGGTCTTCCAGCGCCGCGAGCACATCGCCGTTGATCTCGATGAAGCCGCGGAAGCGCGCGTGGCCGCTAACCGTCGTGAGTTCGCGCAGGCCCGGTGCGCGCACCCATTTCAGCGGGCCGCGCGCGCCCTGCTCGGTCTTCACCGCATAGGCGTTGACGAGCCGGCCGGCGCTTTCCTGCGGCCGCGCGCCTGGCGCGGAGGTGACGGGAAACGGGACGGCAGTCATCGGTAACTCCGCGCGCCAACACGCAGCATCGGATCGGTCCCGAGCAGCCGTATCGGCTCGTTGCGCGCCATGTCCTTCAGCCGCGCCATCGCGTCTTCGCGCAACTCTGCGGATTTTTGCGCGCCGAACGCGGTCGCGCATTCATTCGCAAGCAGCTCGGCGAGCGGATTGAACCACGCGGTCGGGATCTGCTGATCGTTCACGACATCGCAGATGTCGCGCGCGCGCAGCTCGGCCAACAGACCGTCCACCTTGCGGTCGACCACCGCCTGGCTTTCGGCGTCGGGCGCCTGCCCTGCCCCGCCGTCGGCGAACAGGTTGGTCAGCGCCTCGTCGACCAATTGGTCGCGCGAGCGGAAAAGTTCAGCCATCGTTTCGCTCTTTCGGCTGCGGCTGGCGCAGCAGGAATTGGTGAAAGTTGCCCGGATAGGCGCGGTCGGATGCGTGGTGCGTGATGTCGAGATCCGGCACGAGCTGGATCTCGCCGCCCGCGTCGCACCAGTTGCGGCAGAAAGCGTAGTCCTCGCCCCACCACACGCCCTTGTGGGCACCGTGGTTGAAGAGATCGACCGAGAGATGGAAGCGCGGCCCGAAGCACAGATCGGGATAGGCTTCCATGAAATGGTGGATCGCTTCGCGCGTGATTTTTAGGAAGCCCGCAGGGACGCGTGTAGCGGCAAGTGTGCCGCTGCCTCGCACTACGGGGCGACCGTCCGCGCCGACGCTCACGACGCCCATGTACTCTTCTTCATCCTTCTTGAACCGGTAGGTGCCGGCGACGACATCGCCCGGCGTTTCCAGAAGCGTGAGCAGATCGCGCGCCTTCCAGGAGAGATCGTAGTCGAGATAGACGATCACATCGGCGCCGGCATCGAGCGCGCGGCGCGTCATCGTGGCGCGCGCCGCCGATATATAAGGGCAGCCAACCTCCTGGACGTAGGCCTCATCCCAGCCGGCGCGCGTCACCAAGGGAATGGATTGCTCCAATGCCGCGATGTAGGGCGCCGTAGGGCCGTGCAGCGAAGGCGTCGCGAAGACGACTTTCACGCGCACTCCGCGGGAGCGCGGCGCAGACGAATGGACATGACATTTCCTGTTTTGCGAACGGAGACCGGCGATATGCCGTTCAATCAGCGTCTTGCGCGTCGTCCACCGGACCTTCGATTTTCGCAAGCACCATCTGCTTCATCCGCGCCGCTGTGGCCAGCATTCTTGCCCTGGTCTTCGGATCGAACGACAGGTTAGGTGTGCCCTCACTCTCCGTCCGCGCGGCCGCAAGAGAGATATCAACGTGCAGCTTACTTAAGCCGTCACCGAATTCGGATCTCCAAACGGGATCCGACTCTTCCAGAACGTCGAGCAAAACCATAAGATCTGTTGTCGCGATCGAAAAAGCGCCTCTTTCAATATCCTCAAGCCGGTAGAGCATCTGGCGATATTGTCGTTGGTCGAACGCGGACATGTTATCTCGGCTTGGGGTACGTGGTGACGAGCTCGCCCTTTTTATTGAAGACTGCAATGATATCATTGATCGGATCGTAATGCAGCCACGATCCGTCGCCTTGCCGCGTCTTGTCTTTGGATCGTTTGACCTGGCCGACGACGCTGGGCACATATCCTCGGTCTTGGACCTGATCCATGCCGTGGGCGGTGGAAGGTATCGGTCTGCCCTTCGAAGGGACAAGCACGCCAGGCGGATTCCGAGGAGGAGAATCGTGACTTCCCAACGGAGTCCCTTTGTGCCTGTCGCCGGCCATGGCCCCCGTTCGTCCCACGAACGCTGTCGATGGCGCTCCTTCGGCACTCCTGCCTCCGGGCGTACCGCCGTATCCTTTCCAGACCTTTGCGAGCTCGTCTCTGGCTGGGTCGGGTGACCGCGGCGCTGCGCCGCCCGCACGTGATCCACCACCGCTACCGCTGCCTGCGCCTACGCCTCCCCCTGAGATGCTGGGATAGCCTCCGCGTCGAGAGGGCGTGAAGTCCGCCCCCAACATGTCCAGGCCGATCCAACGTTCCAACATGGACGCCAATTGCGCAGCCGTTTCGGCGTCGCCGGCGCGACCTGGCAACCTCTCGTGCCAGGTCCATTCC
>DATEKY010000867.1:0-2168 GCA_035277225.1 Xanthobacteraceae bacterium | reverse complement strand
CCCCCGCGGCAGAATCGGGGCGGCTTCTTCGGCTGGTTCGGCGGCGGACGCTGGTAGGCCCCACCCGGCCGGCTTCGCCGGCCAGCCTCCCCGAAGACGGGGAGGGATGACCCGGCGCTATCGCGGCAGGTCGGTCGCGCCCATCAGGAACTTGTCGACCGCGTGCGCGGCCTGACGGCCCTCGCGGATCGCCCATACGACCAGCGACTGGCCGCGCCGCATGTCGCCGGCCGCGAAGATCTTCGGGTTCGACGACTGATATGTCTCTGTGTTGGCCTTCACATTGCCGCGCGCATCGAGGTCGAGCCCGAGCGTCTTGATCATGCCGTCGTGCACCGGATGCACGAAGCCCATCGCCAGCAGCACGAGGTCGGCCTTCACGTTGAACTCGGTGCCCGGGATCGGCTTGAACTTGTCGTCGCAGCGTATGCACTCGAGCGTCTGCACCTGCCCCTGCCGGCCGGTGAACTTCTGCGTCATCACGGCGAAATCACGCTCGGCGCCTTCCTCGTGGCTCGACGAGGTGCGCAGCTTCAGCGGCCAGTTCGGCCACGTCATCAGCTTGTCTTCCTTCTCGGGCGGCTTCGGCATGATCTCGAAGTTGGTCACGCTGAGCGCGCCCTGGCGGATCGACGTGCCGATGCAGTCCGAACCGGTATCGCCGCCGCCGATCACCACCACATGCTTGCGCGCGGCCGAGATCGGCGGCATGTCGGTCGGCGCTTCGCCGGCGACGCGGCGGTTCTGCTGCGGCAGGAAATCCATCGCGAAGTGGATGCCGCCGAGCTCGCGTCCCGGGATCGGCAGGTCGCGCGAGGCTTCCGCGCCGCCGGTCAGCACCACGGCGTCGAAGCCGTCGGTCACGCGCTCGACCGGCATGCTGACGCCGACATGCGCGCCGTAATGGAACACGACGCCTTCGGCTTCCATCTGCGTCACGCGCTTGGCGACGTGATGCTTCTCCATCTTGAAGTCGGGAATGCCGTAGGTCAGCAGGCCGCCGGCGCGCGCATGCTTCTCGAACAGGTGCACCTCGTGCCCGGCGCGCGCGAGCTGCTGCGCGCAGGCCATGCCGGCGGGACCTGAGCCGATCACCGACACCTTCTTGCCGGTCTTGCGCGCAGGCGGCTCGGGCGCGATCCAGCCTTCCTCCCAGCCGCGATCGACGATTGCGCACTCGATCGTCTTGATGGTGACCGGGGTTTCGATCAGGTTGAGCGTGCAGGAGGCCTCGCACGGCGCCGGGCAGATGCGGCCGGTGAACTCCGGGAAATTGTTGGTCGAGTGCAGGTTATGCAGCGCGTCGCGCCAGTCGCCGCGATAGACCAGGTCGTTCCAGTCCGGGATCTGGTTGTTCACCGGACAGCCCGGCGTGCCGGGTGTCAGCTCTCCCGTCCCCATGCAGTACGGAATGCCGCAGTTCATGCAGCGCGCGGCCTGGTTCCGCAACGCCTCCTCGGAGAGCGGAATCATGAACTCCTTGAAATGGCGGATGCGATCGGATGCCGGCTTGTAGCGCCGGTCCTGCCGATCGATTTCGAGGAAGCCTGTGACCTTGCCCATTTCGACTTCTTACGCCTGCCGTTCTTTATGCCCCCGCCGCCGCCATCGGCACGGTGATTTCAGTCGCCTTCATCTCGGCGAGCGCACGGCGGTACTCGACCGGCATCACCTTGCGGAATTTCGGCAGATACTCGTTCCACGCCGCCAGGATCTCCTTCGCGCGCTTCGAATTGGTGTAGCGCGCGTGGTTGGCGATGAGCTGATGCAGCCGCTCGGCGTCATAGCGGCTCATGTCGCTCATCACGTCGACGCGGCCGTGATGATCGAGGTCGCCGGCCGCATGATAGTGCTGCCAGCTCGCGTTCTCTTCCTCGAGCACCGGCTCGAGCTCCACCATCGACATGTTGCAGCGCTTCTCGAAGCTCTTGTCCTCGTCGAGCACGTAGGCGATGCCGCCCGACATGCCGGCCGCGAAGTTGCGCCCGGTCTTGCCGAGCACGACCACGACGCCGCCGGTCATGTACTCGCAGCAATGATCGCCCGCGCCTTCGACGACCGCGACGGCGCCGGAATTGCGCACCGCGAAGCGCTCGCCCGCGATGCCGCGGAAATAGCACTCGCCCTCGATCGCGCCGTACATCACGGTGTTGCCGATGATGATCGAC
>DATEKY010000866.1:0-6387 GCA_035277225.1 Xanthobacteraceae bacterium | reverse complement strand
CTCGTCTCCACGCTGACGCAGCTCGCCGCGATGTCCGATGCACGCGGACACCCGCTCCGGCGCGTCGTGATCGAGACGTCGGGCATTTCCGACCCGGCGCCGATCCTGACCACCCTCGGCTCGGACTTCCGGCTGCTGACGCGCTTTCATGTCGGTGCGATCGTGTGCGTCGTGGACGCGACCGACGATGGCACTCCGCGCGCTGAAGCAATTGCGCAGCTCGCGGCGGCCGATGCCTGCGTCGTCACCAAGCGCGATCTGGCCGGGTCGCAACCGCAAGATTCCGCCGAGCGGCGCATCCGCCGGCTCAATCCGGATGCGGCCGTCATTCCGGCAGACCGGTTCGCATCCTGGATCCAATCGCGCGACACACCGAACCGCGACATCGCCGACGTTCTGGCGAGACTCAAGCCGCAGGTTACATTCTCGCCGGGACATTCGGTCCGCAGCCTGGTCCTGCGGGCGCCAAGCCCGGCGTCATGGCCGCGATTCGCGATCTGGCTGAGCGCGCTGATGTTCGCGCATGGCGATAGGATCCTGCGGATGAAGGGTCTGCTTTACGACCAGGCCCGCGATACCTGGGTCGCCGTCCACGGCGTACGCCGCTTCCTGCATCCCCCCGAGCATCTGCCGTCGGGGCGCGGATCGACGCGCGACGCGTGCCTTGTCTTCATCGTCGATGGCCTCGATCCTGCTTTGATCGAGCGATCCTACCGTCAATGGGTCCTCGCGGAGCCGGATTCGGTCGCTCGCCCGCTCACCGAGATCGACGCCGCTCGCCTAGTGCCGGAATCCACCGCGATGGCTCTCGCCATGAACGAAGGAGTTGCCAGATGAAACGGAGCTTTGGGTACGTCAGCGCGCTGGTCGTCGCTGGCGTCGTGACGATGGCGGCAGGCAGCGCCTCCGCTCAACAGGTGCGCTGGCGCGCGAGCGGCTCGTTCACCGCCAGTCACTCCACCACCATCGCGATGGAGACGTTCAGATCGGAGGTCCTGCGCCTGACCAAGAACGCGGTTCAGGTCGACCTGTTTCCGGGCAACACGCTGGGCGGCGGCTTCGAGCAGGTCGACCAGCTTCGCACCGGCCAGATCGAAATGGCCTGGGGGGGCTTGAGTTTCTACGACAAGCTCCTGCCCGAGCTCGGCGCCGTCAACCTTCCGTTCGCCGCGACTTCGGCGAACCAGGCGATCTGCGAAATCGAAGGCGACCTCGGCAAGTACATCGAGGAGAAGATGGCCGAGAAGGGCGTGCTGCTGCTGGGCTGGGGCCAGATCGGTGCGCGCCACGTCACCAACAACAAGCGCCCGATCAAGACGGTGGACGACCTGAAGGGTCTCAAGATCCGCACGCCTTCGGGCGATGCCTGGACGCTGACCTTCAAGGCGGTCGGCGCCAATCCGACCCCGATCGACATTTCGGAGCTCTACCCCGCGCTGCAGCAGGGCGTCGTCGATGGACAGGAAAATCCGTACGACAACATGCTGGTGCGCAAGTTCTTTCAGGTGCAGAAGTTTCTCTCGAACACCGCGCACTTCTACGATTGGTCCGGCTACATGGTGAACAAGGCGGCGTTCGAAAAGCTCACGCCGGACCAGCAGAAGGCCGTCCGCGACGCGATGTTCTCGGCGATCGCGATTCAGCGCGCGATCTCCGAGCGCGAGAACAAGACGTCCTTGCAAGGCCTGATCAAGGGCGGGATGAAGTACGATCCGCTGCCGCCGGCCGAGATCGCGAAATTCCGCGAGGCGACGCGTCCGGTCTATGTGGAAATGCGCAAGCGACTCGGTGACAAGGTGATGGATCTCGCCGAAGCCGCCATCAAGGATTGTCAGTAATCAGCGGCGGCGGGCGCAACGCGCCTGCCGCGTCATCCCGGGACTGTTCGGAATGCAGCCACCAGATTCTTCGCCAGCGCCGGCGCGTCCGCCGGCCTGGTTGCGGGCCTATGACAAGTTCATGTTCGGCTGCGACACCGTGATCGGCTACGTCGTCACCGGCGCCATGGCGGTGCTGTCTGCCGTGCTCATTCTCCAGGTCTTCTTCCGCTACGTGATGAACGACTCGCTGGAGTGGGGCAATGACGTGCCGCGCCTCGCCTTCATCATGGTCGTCGTGCTGTCGATCCCGCTCGCGTTCCGCTTCAACGCGCACGTCGGAATGGACTTCGATCTGACCAAGCTCAAGTTCGTCAGCAAGTCGGCGCTGCACCGCTTCAACGCGATATTCCTCCTCATCCTCTTCTCCACCGTCTCCTGGTACGCGGCGCAACTTGCCGGCAAGACATGGGACCAGATGATGCCGGGCCTCAACCTGCCGGTCGGGCTGTTCTATCTGTCTCTCGCGGTCGGTCAGGCGCATTGCTGCCTGCATGTCGTCAGAGTGCTGATCACCGGCGCGCTGCCCGAACACACCGAAGCATTCGAAGCATGATCACGACGACCGTTCTGGTCTTCATCTTCTTTTCCCTGACCGGGATGCCGATCGCGTTCGCGCTCGGCATGGCGGGAATGGCCGGCATCCTGGTCGGCGGTTTCCCGATGGTGCAGCTCTCCGGCAAGGTGGTCTATTCCATCGACAACTTTCCGCTGATGTCGATCCCGCTCTTCATCCTCGCGGGCGAGCTGATGTCGCGCGGCGGCGTCATGCAGCGTGTCATCGACATCGCCAATGCGATCGTCGGCCGGATCCGCGGCGGCCTCGGTGTCGCGACCGTCGTCGCCGCCATGGGCATTTCCGGCATTTCCGGCACCGCCGTGTCGGACGCCGCAGCGCTCGGCGGATCGCTCGGTCCCGCTCTCACAAAGGCTTATGGCCGTTCCTACGGCGCTTCGCTCGTCGCTTCGGCGTCGAACATGGGACCGATCATCCCACCGAGCGCCGGAATGATCCTCTACGCCTATCTCGCGGAGGACGTCTCCGTCGGTGCCCTGTTCGTATCGGGCGTCATCCCCGGCGTCATTCTCGGACTGGCGACCATCCTGCTGGTGCTCTTCCAGGCTCACCGGCGCCAATTCCCGATCAGCGAGAACCCGTTCGACTGGGGCAACCTCGTGAGTGCGATCGCGCGCGGCTGGGCCGTCGTGCTGATGCCGTTCATCGTGATCGGCGGCATCGTGGGCGGCGCCTTCACGGCGACCGAGGGTGCCGCGATCGCGGTCGCCTACGCGCTCGTGCTCGGTTTTGCGACGCGCGAGCTGAAGCTCGCCGATGTCGCGCCGGCGCTGCTCAAGGCGGCCATCACCACGTCGATCGTCGGCGCGCTGATCGGCTTCGCCTCGCAGGTGACCTATCTCTTCACGGCCGAGATGGTCGGTGTCGCGATCGGCGAGTGGATCCAGGGCGTCACCACGAGCCCGATGATGTTCGTATTCATCGTGATGGTGCTGCTCGTGCTGGTCGGCATCCCGATCGAGGCGAACGCGTCCTTCATCATGCTGGTGCCGATCCTCGCGCCGATCGCCACGAAGTACGGCATCGATCCGATCTATTTCGGCCTGCTCTTCGTGTTCAACATCACGCTCGGCGGCATCACACCTCCGGTCGGGGCGCAGCTGTTCGTCGCCTCCTCGATCTGGCGCGTGAGCATGGGCGAGATGATGGCCGATCTCATGCCCTTCATCATTCTGCAGTACGGCGTCATGTTCGTGCTGATGTTCTTCCCGGCGCTGATCACGTTCCTGCCGCGGCTCCTCGGCTATTGACCGGATTGCGATGACCGACTCACTGCTTCGCTGCTTTGACCTTTCGGGACAAACCGCCTGCGTCACCGGCGCCGCGAGCGGCATCGGACGCGCGACCGCGGTGCTGCTCGCCGAGCTCGGCGCGGCCGTTCATGCCGCCGATCGCGACGAGAAGGGTCTCGACACGCTGGCCGCCAGCCGGCCCGGCGCATTCAAGCCGGTCATCTACGATCAGGCGGACCGGGCGTCGGTCGAGCATCTGGCGTCGACCGTCGGGGCCGTCGACATCCTGATCAACAACGCCGGCATTCTCCTCTATGAGCCGCTGATCGACTTGAAATGGGACGATCTCGAGCGCGTCGTCGCAACCGATCTGGTCGGCGCGATCGGCCTGACGCGACTGGTCGGCGCCAAGATGGTCGCGCGCCGCAAGGGCAGCATCGTCCACACCGGCTCCCAGCTCACCTTCAACGGTGCCGAGTTTCGCGCGGTCTATGCCGCCGCCAAGGCCGGCATCTCGCAGTTCGTGAAGACCGCCGCGCTCGAATGGGGCCCGCACGGCATTCGCGTGAATTGCGTCGCGCCGGGGCGGACGCTCACGGCGATCAACCGGCATCTGCTCAGCGACCCTGCGCAATACGCGGAGTCGGTCAAGCGTATCCCGCTCGGCCGTTTCGGACAGCCCGAGGATATCGCGCGCGCGATCGCCTACCTCGCGAGCGACGCCAGCTCCTACGTGACGGGCCAGACACTGGTGGTCGACGGCGGTTGGGTGTTGCCGTGATCTTCGTTGCAGCAAGCGATCCGCAAACAGGGTGCAGACAATGAAAGACGAAGCCGTTGCCAAGCTCGAGTCCGAGCTTGATCGTGTCCTGACGACGCTCGTGGCGGAAGCCCATGGCAGCCGCACGACACTGCGCATCGACGATGCGGCCCGCGGCTGGGGTGTCGACTTCATTTGCGCCGAGGGGCTTCAGCCGGGCGTGAAGTCGTTGCGCGGGGATGGCTCGATCAATCAGCGCGCGGCCGCAACCGTGAAGTGGATGGTCGCCAATCGGAAGAACTTGATCCAGCCGGACATCGTGAACAATCCCGACCCCGCGCCGCCACCCGCGCTGATGAGCGCCTATGCGGCGAAGGCGCAGATGCTGGCGCCGCTGTTCAACAAGGCAGGGCACCTGCAGGGGTGGATTTCGGTCCACTACGTCGACGGTACGCACACGTTCACCGATGCCGAGATCGCCGCGCTGGATCGTGCGAGCGCCGAGGTCAAGCACCTTACGGGGATCTGACCGGACCGCCGCGGATCAAGAATCAATGACGACGATTCTGATCACCGGATGCAACGGGTTCATCGGTCAGCACTTTGCGAAACGTGCGCGCGCGCACGACTGGCGCATCGTCGGTGCCGACCTGCAGCCCGGCGACACGAGCGGATATTGCGACGAATACCGCGCGGTCGATCTCGGGGCGCCGGATGCGTTCGCGGCGCTCTGTGAGCTGCCATCGCCGGACTTGATCCTTCACGCCGGCGGCGTGTCCGGCTTGATGGTCGAGACGGATAATCCGTCGCGCATCAGTGCCGTCAACGTCGAAGGCACGATGGCGATCTTCGAGCTTGCCCGCAGAACCAAGCCGCGCCGAGCGGTGATCTGCTCGTCGATCATGGCCTACGGGCCGGATCGCCAGCCGGGCGCCTTGCGGGTCGAGACCGAATATCCCACGCCGATCTCGGTCTACGGAGCATCGAAGGTTGCCGCAGAGGCGTTGATGCACGCCTTTCAGGGGCAATATGGCGTCGATGCGGTCGCGCTGAGGTTCGGCCATGTCTACGGGGTGGGCCGCACCACGCAATGCTTTGTCAGCGACATGCTCAAGGCGGTCCGCGAGCAGCGTCGATGTCATATTCCACAGGCGAGGCGGTCGCTGCGCCAGTACGTCCATATCGAAGACGTCTGCCGCGCGATCGACCTCGCCCTTGCGCTGGAGGCACCGCGCTCGCGCGTGTTCAACATCACGGCCGGCGAGGTGCACACGCTCGAAGAGGTCGCAGACGAAGTTCGCCGCCAGATCGGAGAACTGCAGGTGGATTTTGACGACAACGTCGACCTCCCGAACTATCGTATTGGCAAGCTCTCTCTTGCCTCTGCAATTGCAGAGCTCGGTTACCAGCCGGAGCTTTCTCTGGGCGCGGGGATCCAGAATTTCTGGCGCGCAGGGTTTGCGCAGTGACCGTCCCGGCGTCGAGCTAGCCGGCCGGGCAGGGCGCCGAGTGGACGGCCGCGGGCGCCGAAATACGTCGATATTATAGAGAAGAGTTGGAAGCCGGCAGGGCGCTGGCCGGTAGCGCAACCTTATTCCTTGACCCTGGGGGTGGTCTTCCGGTAGTTTGTGAATACGGAATTCCGTATTCCGACCCGGACATCGGCATGATCCCGCTCGAACCGCTGCCCAACCTGATCGATCAGGCTTATTCGCGCATCCTGGCGGCCATTGTCGACCGCACCCTGCCGCCTGGCCATCGCATCCGGCAAAGCGAGCTTGCGGAAAGGCTCGGCGTGTCGCGCCAGCCAGTATCGCACGCCTTGCACCTGTTGCATCGGCAGGGCCTCGTCGCCGAAAGCGGCCGCCGAGGCTTCGAGGTCACGCGACTCGATCCCCATCGCATCCTGCAGCTCTATGAAGTGCGCGGCGCAATCGATGC
>DATEKY010000865.1:0-3473 GCA_035277225.1 Xanthobacteraceae bacterium | reverse complement strand
GTTCATCACGTCGTGCTCGATGCCGGAGGGCCGCTGATACGACTGGCCGGCCACCAGCCGCACCTCGCTCACCGCGCCGTTCGCCTCGATCTTCATGATCGCGTCGGTCAGCATCACGACGAAATACGGCCAGCCATGGGTATGCCAGCCGGTCGCCGCGCCGACCGAAAAGTCCCAGCGCGTGATGCGCACCGTCGCGTCGTCCTGCTGCACGGTCGGGACGGCGGGATGCTCGCATTTGAAAGGCATGAACTCCTCCACCTGCCGACACCCTACGGCATCGGGCGCCGCGGCGCACGATAGTTGCGGACTCATTTCTTCGATCGGGCTCGGGCCGGCGCGCGGCGTGTCACGCCAGCTTCGGCGGTGCGTTGCAGCTCGGACAATGTCTCAATGACGATGGTCCGAAACCACCTGCTGCCGGGATCATTCGTGAGGCGGAAACTCCAGATGAAGCGCAGCGGCAGAGGCGCGATCGGATAGGGCGGATCGAGCGCGCACAGTCCGTATTCCTCCGAGATGTCGACCATGGCGATCGGCGGGAACGTTGCGAGAAAATTGGTTCTGGCCAGCAACGGCCCGACGTCGGCGAAATGAGGAATCCAGGCGCCGACGCGTCGCCCTGGTCCCTTTCCGCGCGCCGCTGCGTCGACCGGACTGCGCACGTCATTGCCGACGTTCACTTTCAGGTGCGGCCAGGTTTCCCAGGCCTTGATGCCCCAATTCCTGGTCGCCGGATGATCTTTTCGCATGTAGGTCATCCAGGTGAAGGGTTGGCCCAGTTGCACCTCGACACCGTCAGGCAGTGCGGTCGAACCCGGCCACTCGGAAATATCGATCTGGCCGCCGACAACGGCGGCAAGTGTCTCGGTGCTCGGCGCCAGCCACTCGATGCCGACGCCCGGCGCTTCGTTGTGGACCCGCGCGAACACGTTGTTGAGAAACTTGTGGGAGATGACCGGAAGGGCCAGCCGGAATATCCGCGTGCTGGTCGCGGGGTCGAAAGGCTCGGGAGGGGCCACGACGCGCTGAATGCTGCGCAGGATCGGCCGAATGTCTTCGATCAGCTTTTGCGCGAATGGCGTTGGCGACATCCGCCCGCCGGCCTTCACCATCAAGGGATCACCGACCTGCTCGCGCAGCCGCGCCAGCGAGTGGCTGACCGCCGACTGCGTTCGGCCCAGCCGCGCGGCCGCCCGTGTGACATTGCCCTCCCGCATCAAGACATCGAACGTCACAAGCAGATTGAGATCGAGGTGACCTAAATTAATTTCGCTCATGATGCATGCATTCTATTCGTTGGACACATTATGAGGATATTTCATAAACCGGGGTCGCAACAAGCCGCGTGGCGGCTCCGATCCCAGGGCTCAAGGAGGGTTCAAGTGTCCAACCATCAAGCCGCCGAGACGCTTCCGCCGCATGTCCAGTTGATCCAGATGGGCACTGCCTATTGGGTTTCGCGCGCCGTCTATGCGGCCGCCGAGCTGAAGCTGGCCGACCGGCTTGGGACCGAAGCCAGGACCGCCGCCGAACTCGCCGGAGCGGCGAGCCTCCACGCGCCGTCGTTGCACAGACTTATGCGGACACTGGCGAGCCTCGGCATTCTCACCGAGACGACAGGGCAGCGCTTCGGCCTGACACCGCTGGGCCAGGCCTTGAAATCGGACGCGCCCGGCTCTGCGCGCGCATCCATCGTCACGATCTGCAGCCGTTGGTTCACGGACGCTTTCGACAACATCGTCCACAGCGTTCAAACCGGCGATACCGGCTTTGAAAAGGCCCACGGCGTGCCGATTTTCAATTATCTGTCGCAGCATCCCGCGGACGCCACGCTGTTCAGCGAAACGATGGTCGGTTTCCACGGCAATGAGCCGCCGGCGGTCGCCGCCGCGTACGACTTTTCCATTTTCAAGACCATCGTCGACGTCGGCGGTGCGACCGGAAACATGCTGGCGGAAATCCTCATGCGCCACGCGGGGCCGCGCGGCGTGCTGTTTGACCTGCCGCATGTGGTGAAGGACGCGGCGGCCCTGCTCGAAGCCAAGGGCGTCGACGGCCGGGTGACGGTCGAAAGCGGCGACTTCTTCACAACGGTTCCCGCCGGCGCCGATGCCTACATCCTGTCGCACATCATCCACGACTGGAGCGAGGAGCAGTGCCTGACCATTCTCGGGAACGTCCGCAAGGCCATCAAGCCGGACGGACGACTGATGATCGTCGAGATGGTTCTTCCCGCCGGCGACACGCCGCATCCGGGCAAGATCACCGACATCGTGATGCTGACGGTCGCCGGCGGCCAGGAGCGCACCGAGGCCGAGTATGCTCCGCTGCTCGCCAAGGCCGGGTTCAGGATCGAGCGTGTTGTGCCGACCGGGTCGGCCGTGAGCATCGTGGAAGCGGTGCCGGTCTGATTTTCCGCCCTTAGAGGATTCCGTACTTGGCGAACACGTCGCCGAGCTTCTCGCCGGCGCGCAGATCGTCGAGCGTGCGCTTCTCGCCCTTGATCTTGTCGAACGCCAGGGTCAGCACCTGCTCCTCGACGGCGCGCGGGATCACCACCACGCCATCGGCGTCGCCGAACACGAGATCGCCGGCGGCGACCTTCACGCCGGCGCAGCGCACCGGCACGTCGAGCGCCATCACGCGGCCGCGCCCTTTCGAGTCGAGCGGCGCGATGCCGCCGTGGAACACCGGGAAGTCCATCGCGCGGATCGCCTTGATGTCGCGGGTGCAGCCGTCCATCAGCGCACCGGCGGCACCGCGCACCTGCGCGGCGGTCGAGAGCAATTCGCCCCACGGCGCGACCCGCGCCGGGTTGGAGCAGGCGAACACCGGGATCTCGTCCCGCGCAAGGCTGTCGATCAGCGCGATCTCGAGCTCGTAGGGGTTGGTGCCCGCCTCGTGATGATCGACCTCCATGAACTGCGCGGTGCGCGCGCGCCCGACCATCACGCTCGCCTCGTCGAGCGGGCGGATGCGCGAGGGCAGCGCCTGGTCCATGACGCCAACGGAGTCGAGGCAGTCGGACAGCACGGAGACGAAAAGATGCTCACGTATCTGCGACAGTGCGAACGGCATTGCGTTTCCCGGTCTGGAAATCCGGCGGACAGCTTGCGATAAGTCGGAGGCAATCGTCAAAGCGCAGGGTCCGCATGAAACGCCGCACCTTCCTTCTCTCCGCCGCCGCCACGCTCGCTGCGCCCGCGATCCGCGCGCAGGCCGCCTGGCCGACCGCCCAGCCGATCCGCGTCATCGTGCCCTACCCGGCCGGCGCCGCGAACGACGCGATGGGGCGGCTGGCGGCGCAGCGGCTGCAGGACAAGTTCGGTGCGACCGTCATCGTGGAGAACCGCGCCGGCGGCAGCGCATCGATCGGTACGACCGCCGTACTCAACGCCGCGCCGGACGGCTACACGCTGCTCGCCTCGGCGTTCAACCACATCATCATGAACCATGCCGTGAAGGGCGTG
>DATEKY010000864.1:0-2806 GCA_035277225.1 Xanthobacteraceae bacterium | reverse complement strand
GCCCAGGAGCGCAGCAGTTTGACGTTGGCGAGCGCCGGAATCAGGCGCACCGCCCAATCGAGGATCTCGCGCGTGCCCTCGACCGTCGTCGCGGTCTCGGTGAAGCCGTTCTCGCGGGTCGCTCCGAGCACGATCGTTCCGCCCGGCGTCTGCTTGATGTTGTGCACATAGGTCCGCAGCAGCGGCGGAATGCGCTCGGTCACGAACATCTGCCCGCGCGAGGCGTCGACCGGGACGCGCAGCCCGATACTCTCGGTCAGACGCGCGGCTCCGAGCCCTGCGGTGTTGACGACCGTCCCGGCATGAATGTCTCCCGCGCTCGAACGGACGCCGATGACGCGGTCGCCGCGCCGGATGAGTGACTCGACGCGGACATTGGTCCTGATCTCGGCGCCGTATCCGCGCGCCGCCTTGGCGAAGGCCCACACCACGCAGAGCGGCGTCACATGCGCATCGACCGGGCAATAGATCGCGCTGACCGCGGCCGGCGAAACCGCGGGCTCGATCTCCTTGATCTGCCGGTAGTCGAGAAACTCGCAGGGCACGCCGCACGCCTTCAGCCCTTCGGCGCGTTCGCGCCCGCGGCGCGTTCCTTCCTCGCTGTAGAATGGATCGATGCTGCCCGGCGCATCGAGATCGAGCGGCGCGCCGATCTCCTCCTGCGCCTCCTGATAGAGCGCGAGGCTTGCCTTCGACAGTTCGACGTAGCTGAGCGGCACGCGCGCCGACGAATAGCTGTAGATGCCGATCGAGACGCCGCCGAACGCCGCGCCCGAGGCGCCCGAGGCAAGCTCGCTTTCCTCGAGCAGCAGCACCGTCTTGCCGGCGCGCGCCGCGTAGTAGGCGGTGGTGGCGCCGAGCAGGCCGCCGCCGATGATGCAGACGTCGACTGTCGTTGTTGCCGCGGGCACAGCACCGCGCAGGTTGTGTCCTGGCGACGTCGCGGGCTGCTTAATCTCCACTGGCAAAGCCGAACTCACAATTGACAGGCCAATCCGCGGTTCATAACCTTGTCATACGGTATACGTCACTACAAACGCAACGGCGGTTTTCACGTCAGCAGGGAGCGCGACATGAGCCTTCAGCTCACACGGCGAGGTGCGATTCTTGGCGGCCTCGGGACACTGGCGGTCGGAGGCCGGGCGTCCGCGCAGGACAAGATCGTGCTGAAGATGGGCACGCTCGGCTCGACCGAATACTTCTATTACAAGGGCGCCAAGCGCATGGCCGAGGAGGTCGCGGCCAAGACGAACAACCGCGTCGACGTCCAGGTCTTCCCCAATCAGCAGCTCGGCAACGAGCGCGACATGATCGAGGGCATGCAGCTCGGCACGATCGATCTCGCCGTCATCAACACGCCGCTCCTCGCCGGCTTCGACTCCCGCTTCCTGATCTTCGACATGCCCTTCATGTTCAATGACTGGGCGCACGTGAACACGATGCTGACCAGCAATATCGGGGCGGACCTGCTGAAATCGCTGGAAAGCAAGCAGCTCAAGGCATTCGGCTTCTCCACCGCCGGCTTCCGTCACGTGCTGAACTACAAGCGTGCGGTGGCCAAACCCGAGGACATGAGCGGCCTCAAGATCCGCACCCTCGACAACCCGGTCCACGTCGCGATCATGAATGCGATGGGGGCGAACGCGACGCCGATGCAGTACAGCGAAGTCGCGACCGCGCTGCGCCAGCGCACCGTGGACGGGCTGGATTCGCCCGCCCCGGCCGCGGTGACCGAGAAATTCTACGAGACCAACAAGTATCTCTCGCTCACCGGTCACGTCTTCACCGGCGTGATCTACCTGATGGGCATGAAGCGCTTTCAGGCGCTGCCGGCAGACCTGCAGACGATCATCAGCAATGCCGCGAAGATCGGCGCCGAGACCGAAACGACGCTCTACAACGACTTCGACGCCAAGTCGCTGGAGATTCTCAAAGCCAATCACGGCATGGAGATCAACCAGGTCGACAAGGCCGCGTTCCGCGCGCGCATGCAGCCGGTGTTCGACCGCTTCCAGGATCGTGTTGGCAAGGCGCTGATCGATCGGGTACGCGGGATGAGCGCGGCCTGACCGCGACCGACAATACGTGAGCGGAGTACCGGCTGCTTGACCTTCGCGGGGAAACTCGACGCCTTCTGCGACCGGCTCAACAGAGCCACCGAGTTCGTCATCGCCGTCCTGCTGTGCGTGACCGTGCTGGTCACGCTATTGCAGGTGACGTTCCGCTACGGGCTGGACTCCTCGCTGTCGTGGTCCGAGGAGCTTGCCCGCTACCTCTTCATCTGGGTGATCTTCCTCGGGATCGCGAGCGCCGCCCGCCGCGGCGAGCACATGGCGGTGACCGCGCTGTCGAGCATTCTTCCCAGCGCATTGCTCAGGCCGCTCGCCGCGCTGATCATTTTCGCCTCGCTCGTGTTCTTCGCGGTGGTGCTCTACACCACGGTGCTGCTGACCGAGAACGCGATCCCGCAGCTCTCGAGCGCGCTCGAGATCTCGGTCGCCTTCGTCTACGTCGCGGCGCCGATCGGTTCGGCATTGACCATCCTGCATCTCATCAACGGACTGGTCCGGCTCGCCACCGGTGAGAAGCCCTTCCTCGAGACCGCCACGGACATTTCATGACCGCTCTGCTCCTGCTGCTGGGCGGCTTCTTCTTTTTCCTCACGCTGGGCGTCCCGATCGCGTTCTCGATGGGGCTCGGCGCGATCCTGTCGGTCCTGTCGACCAACCTTCCGATGGTCATCGTCGGCCAGCGCATGCTGGTGATCCTGGATTCGTTTCCGTTCCTGGCGCTGCCGTTCTTCGTG
>DATEKY010000863.1:0-6927 GCA_035277225.1 Xanthobacteraceae bacterium | reverse complement strand
CAGACCTTCGACCTGCGCCTGCCGGTGTGGCCGTTCTACGCGGTCGCCTGGATCGGCGACGCTGCCGCGGTGCTGCTGATCGCGGTGCGCACCTATCGGCTGATGTTCCATCCCGAGCTGATGAAAAAGCCCGATGAACTCCGGCCCGTGGAATGAGCACGATGTCGCACGGCCGGTCAGCATGCGCGGTGTCACCTCGGGGGGAGAGGTCGCGAGCGAAGCGAGCGGGTGAGGGGGCCATGCCTCATTCGCCGACCGACGCCCCCTCACCCCAACCCTCTCCCCCCGTCAGGGCGTTTACGCCCGTCTTCGACGGGCTATGGGGAGAGGGAGCCGACCGCGCCCGCGGTTTCGACCTGCGCTCAACCGGAATTCGCAACCGATGAGCAGCGACGCCGTTGCCATCATCGGGTTCGTCAGCCTGTTCGTGCTGATGCTGCTGCGCGTGCCGGTCGGCATGGCGATGGGCCTCGTCGGCGTCACCGGCTTTGGCTACCTGACCTCGGGCCTGCCCGCGCTGAAGATCGTCGGCCACACGACGATGCGCACCGTGACGGATTTCAATTTCGCCGTGGTGCCGCTGTTCCTGCTGATGGGCGCGTTCGCCACCACCTCGGGGATGAGCCGCGAGCTGTTCCGCGCCGCCAATGCGTTCCTCGGCCATCTGCGCGGCGGGCTCGGCATCGCCACCATCGCGGCCTGCGGCGGCTTTGCGGCGATCTGCGGCTCCTCGGTCGCGACCGCCGCCACCTTCTCCAAGGTCGCCTATCCGGAGATGCGCCGCTTCGGCTACCCGCAGAGCTTCGCGACCGGCGTGATCGCGGCCGGCGGCACGCTCGGCATCATGATCCCGCCTTCCACCGTGTTCGCGATCTACGGCCTGATCACGCAGCAGGACGTCGGCAAGCTGTTCATCGCCGGCATCCTGCCCGGCATCCTCGCGGTGGCGATGTACATGACCACCATCACGATCATCGGCTACGCCAAGCCCGGTTTCCTGCCGCAGGGGCAGAAGACGCTGTGGCGCGAGAAGTTCGCCGCACTCAAGGACATCTGGGCGACGCTGCTGCTGTTCGCCTTCGTGATCGGCGGGCTCTATGGCGGCCTGTTCACCGCGACCGAAGCCGCCGGCGCCGGCGCGGGCGGCGCGTTCCTGATCGGGCTGGTGCGCGGCAAGCTCTCGGGGCGAAGCATCCTGAATGCGCTGCTCGAGACCACGCGCACCACCGCGGCGGTGTTCACCATCCTGATCGGCGCGCTGCTATTCGGCTACTTCCTCACCATCACGCAGACGCCGCAGAAGGTGACGGAGTTCCTCACCGGCCTCGGCATCGGCCCCTACGGCGTGCTGACGCTGATCATGCTGATGTATCTGGTGCTCGGATGCCTGATGGACGCGCTTGCCATGATCATCCTGACGGTGCCGATCATCTTCCCGGTCATCACCCAGCTCGGCTTCGATCCGATCTGGTTCGGCGTCATCATCGTGATGACGGTGGAGCTCGGACTGATCCATCCACCGGTCGGGATGAACATCTTCGTCATCAAGAGCGTGATCGAGGACGCCAAGATTTCCACTATCTTCTACGGCGTGATGCCGTTCATCCTCACCGACATCCTGCGGCTGATCATCCTGATTGTGTTCCCGATCATCGCGCTGTGGCTGCCCTCGCGAATGTGAGCCGCAGGTTCCGTAGCCCGGATGGAGTGCTAAAGCGCGGTGCCGCGCGTCTGCGACGCGCTATGGCGCAATCCGGGGCCGCTCTCGCGGTTGTGACCCAAACCCGGATTTCGCTGCGCTCCATCCGGGCTACAATCTGCGCATCTCAATGAGGGGAGACCGCCCATGCGCCTCGCGTTTGCGCTCGCCACGACCTTGCTGCTCGCTCCGGCCGCCACCGCCCAGCAGCAACCTCCCGCGCCGCCGCCGCCGCTGGTCGACTGGGACAAGGTGCAGATCAAGACGACCGATCTGGGCAACAACACCTACATGCTGGAAGGGCAGGGCGGGAATATTACCGTCGCGGTCGGCACCGACGGCATCATCATGGTGGACGGGCAGTTCGCGCCGCTCTCCGACAAGATCAAGGCGGCGATCAAGGCGATCTCGCCGCTGCCGATCAAATACCTGATCAACACGCACTATCACGGCGATCACACCGGCGGGAACGAGAACTTTGCCAAAGACGGCGTGACCGTGGTGGCGCACGATAATTTGCGCGTGCGGCTCGCGGCCGGCACGATCCAGGGACTGACCGGCAACAAGGTGCCGCCGCGTCCGCCCGAGGCGCTGCCGAAGCAGACTTATTTCGGCGGCTCGATCACGCTCGAGGTCGGCGGCCGCAAGGCGATCCTGACGCACATCGCCAACGCGCACACCGACGGCGACACCTGGGTCTATTTCCCCGACGCCAATGTTCTGTGCACCGGCGACACTTCGAACAACCTGAAGAAATACCAGAACATCGACTGGGCCAACGGCGGCGACGTGCGCGGCATGATCCGCGCGCAGGACACCTACCTGAAAGCCGGCAACGACCAGACCAAGATCGTGGTCGGCCATGGTCCGCTCGCCAGCAAGAAGGACGTCGCGGAATTCCGCGCCATGCTGGTGACCGCGCGCGACCGCGTCGAGAAGCTGTTCAGCGAGGGCAAGACCGAAGAAGAGGTGATCGCAGCGAAGCCGCTCGCCGACCTCGACGCCACGTGGGCGCGCAATCCGCAGGACGCGATCGGCAACACCCGCAACGTCTACAACTCGTTCAAGCGGTTCTGATTGCGCGGCCCGGCCGCCAATCAAGGAGGCCAACATGCGACATGACCGCTACCGGCGCGACCTGCTGTCCGCGTTGGCGCTTGCTCCTCTCGCCGGCCTGTGGCGCTCGCCGGCGGCCGCGCAATCCGCTCCGCCGCTGATCCAGCCGGCCGGGCCGACCAAGGCCGCGTTCCTGGCGCGGGCGCGCGAGCTGCGCGAGGAGGCCGTGCGCGAGGGCGACCAGGCCTATGGCGCGGTCGTGGTCCGCGACGGCGTCATCGTCGGGGAAGGCCGCAACTACGTCGTGCTGCAGAACGATCCGACAGCGCACTCCGAACTGCTGGCGGTGCGCGACGCGGCGCGCCGGCTCGGCACCCGCGACCTCTCGCAATGCGATGTCTATTCCACGGCGACGCCGTGCGCGATGTGCCAGGGTGCGCTCTATTGGGGACGCGTGCGACGCGTCTATACCGAAAGCACGCTGGAGCAGGGATTCGCGCCCAGGCTTGGGTGCTGAGCGATGCCGATCCGCGCAGCACCGTTCGCCACGAAGAAATTCGCCACGATCAACGGCCGCCGCATGGCCTATATCGACGAGGGCGCCGGCGACGCCATCGTGTTCCAGCACGGCAACCCGACCTCGTCCTATCTCTGGCGCAACGTGATGCCGCATTGCGCCGGGCTCGGTCGGCTCGTCGCTTGCGACCTGATCGGCATGGGCAGCTCCGACAAGCTGCCGGACTCGGGGCCCGCGCGCTACAGCTACGCGGAGCAGCGCGAGTACCTGTTCGCGCTGTGGGACCAGCTCGCGCTCGGCGACCGCATCATCTTGGTCATCCACGACTGGGGCTCGGCGCTCGGCTTCGAGTGGGCGAGCCATAACCGCGACCGCGTCGCCGGCATCGTCTACATGGAGGCGCTCGTCACGCCGGTGACGTGGGCCGACTGGCCCGAGAACGCGCGCCGCGCCTTCCAGGGCTTCCGCGGCGACGGCGGCGAGGACATGATCCTGCAGAAGAACATCTTCGTGGAGCGCGTGCTGCCCGGCTCGGTGCTGCGCAAGATGACGGACGCCGAGATGGCCGAGTACCGCGGGCCATTCGCCAACCCCGGCGAGGACCGCCGCCCGACGCTCACCTGGCCGCGCCAGATCCCGATCGAGGGCGAACCGGCCGATGTGGTGAAGGTGGTCGAGGACTATTCGGCCTGGCTCGCCACGTCCGACATCCCGAAGCTGTTCATCAACGCCGATCCCGGCTCGATCCTCACCGGCCGCCAGCGCGAGGTCTGCCGCGCCTGGCCGAACCAGAGCGAGATCACCGTGAAGGGGCTGCACTTTATCCAGGAGGATTCGCCCGACGAGATCGGGCAGGCGGTGGCCGATTTTGTGCGAAGGGTGCGTGTATAGCCCTTACCCTGAGGAGCCCACGACGCGTCAGCGTCGTGGCGTCTCGAAGGGCGAGGGCGTGCGCTGACAGCCGCTTTAGCGCGCGCCTTTGGGCGTTGCGGCCCCCTCGCTGTCGATCGCCCACGGCGTCAGGATGCGGGTCACCGTGACGGTCATGCTCCCGCTGTTGTTGCGATAGAAAAAACGCGCCCAGTTCGGGACGGCGACGACCGCGTCATTGACGTAGATGAACAGCTCGCCGGTCGCGTCGGCAGTGATGTCCGACACCAGTGTCTTCGCGGCACGAATGTCTTTGTCCTGTTCGCACCGGATATGGTCGTTGCGCTTGTCCGCGGGTGCGGCATTCGAGGCGTCGCGCAGGGTCTCCGCGAATGACAGCGGCGGCATCGCCATCGTCTCCTTGCAAAGGTCGAATTTCACATCGGGTAGCGGCGCCGCGGGCGTGAGCACGTGCTCGTAGTTGCCCAGCTCGCCGATGCGCGCGATCGGCTGGAAGTAGTTTTCACGCCACCAGCGCTTCAGCGGCAAGGCGACGTAATGCGCGATCGATCCGGCCTCGGCGGAAAATCCGCCGACACTGGCGCGCACGGCCTTGTCGAATGCGTCGCCGCTCTCGATGGTGATGCGATATTTCCGGCCGGCGACCAGCTTGAATCCTGTTGCGCCGCATATTTCGCTGGTTTGAACGGCCTTGCTGCCTGAGACAACCTCGTCCCGTGCGGCGGCTTTCTTCTCTTCCGCCGAAGCTTTCGCGACGTTCTTGCCGGAGACGCAGTACGCCCCGACGGCGCTTTGCAGATCGAATATGCCCCGGTGGACCAGCACCGCCACGAGTATCGCAGCGCACAGGATGAAGAAGATCGGCGCGATCGTCTGCGCAAACCACCGATAGTATCGAACGGCGCCCCGCGACGTTCGGGCCGATCGCGCAATGCCGAGCAGCCCGCCCGGCGTGGACGGGTCGATCTTTCCCGCCGGATTCTTCAGTCGGAACATCCAGAATACCAGGCTTGCGATAAATGCCGCGCCGAAGAGCAGGATCAGCCATAGGTAGGCTTCCGCGATCCACGCCGCGATGGTGAGGCCGAGAAGGAAGAAGGTCGACTTGGCAAGCGCGTGGCGCTGGCCAGTGATTTTCAACCGATCGACCTTGATCTTGCCTTCCTGCTCCCGCTCGCTCCAGGCGGCGCGCGCCCGGTCGCAGATGCGCCGCTGCAGGAACGCGCTCAGGCCAAGGCTCGCCACCAGACCCACGATGAGGAGCACCGCGGCGGGGGGATTTTCGACAATCGCGTCGAGCCACGGCGTCGCGAAGCCTGGAATGAAACCCTTTGTGAATCCAAGCACCCACGAGAACGGGCCGCCGGCCATGTCGGCGACGCGGCCGATCTCACTTCCGAAGTCGAGGTATTTTTGCAGCAGAGGAAAGGCCGCAATCGCCAGCACCAGCGCGAGCGTCACGAAGTAAACGACGCGGCGCCACCAGACGGTGTCGAGCGCAAGCGCGACCAGGTTCTCGCGATCCTTGCTCGGCACCGACTTGACTAGCGCAGCTACGCTGCCGAGCAGCGTCTTCTGGTCTTCGAGCTTGCGGAGCTTCCTTTCCTTCGCAGCCCTTTCGTCCGGCGTTGCGGACGCAATTGAAGTCGCCAGCTTGTCGATGTCCGCTGCCGTCTTGTCTGACGCTTCCTTGACGGCGTCATCGTCGAAGCTGAGGCGCGAGCCGTCAGGCAGCAGCACATCGATTTCATTCGGCAGCGAGATCGGCGCATAGCCGTTGCCGTAGGTCATGCGCGTGACGACCGACCCGTGGACGAGCGGCTTGATCTTCGCACCCATCAGCACCTGCGCGTCGCGCGGCTGATAGCGCCACAATGCGCCGGTACCGGAGCGCGAGTCGTAAAGGCGTCCGGTCGGCGACGCCATGGCGTGATAGGCATCAACGATGGTGCATTCGAACTGGAGCCCCTTGGCCTCGGCTTCCTCGATCATCCAGCACAGCGGCACGAAGGCGAGGCTGTCATCCGGATAGCCGCCGCCGACGTCGGCGTGCACGCCGGGAAACCAAACCTGAACGAGCCGGGTCGGATCATTGCACGCCGTCTCATCCCACGGGATCGGAAAGAAGGTCCGCCGTTCGTCGTCGATGGCGAGCGCATGGCGCGCGTTACGCACGCGCGGCAACAGCGAGCTGTCGCGAAATTTCATCGGCCAGACCCACTTGTCGACCGCGATCGTCAGTTCGTCCACGGGCAGGCCGTAGGCTACGACGGTGTCCCAGACGCCGACGAAATGGATCTCGATCTGGTCGCGTTTCATGCTGACCGTTTCCGCTCGTGCCTGGGCGAGGGATTTCGAGCCGGTCATATAGCGCCACAGCGAGACGACCCCATCGCGGATCAGGCGGCCGGCCCACACCCAGGGGATCACTGTTGCGAAGGCTTCCTTTCGATAGGCGCGATACGCGGCGAGCGCGTTGCGCTGCAGCTCTTCCTCCGTCGAGAATGCAACCAGCCCTTGGCGATGGATCAGCCCGACCAGCACGCGGATCGTGAAAGCTCCGCGGCTGAAACCGAACGCCCAGATGCGGTCGCCGGCGCGGTAGTTGCGGCAGAGGAATTTGTAGAGATCGAGCACGTTGCGCTTGACCCCGATCCCAAGCGCCAGTCCGAGCACGCGCAGGATCTTGATATTCGACGTGCCGACGCCGTCGCCGAAGACCGCGACCTGGCGGCCGTCGGTAAGCTTCAGCGCCTGGTACAGG
>DATEKY010000862.1:0-2465 GCA_035277225.1 Xanthobacteraceae bacterium | reverse complement strand
ATGACGCCGAAGATTGCCGGACTGCGGCGGATGAAGGCGAAGCCGGCGAAGAAGGTTTTCAAGGTGAGCGGCTCGCGCGACGGCGCCATGCGCTCGATGCGGATCATCGCGGTGCACACCACGGCGGCGGCGAACAGCGCGAGGCAGACGCCGTACACGACCGACGGCCCCGCGGTGTAGAGAAAGCCGCCGAGCGCCGGACCCACGATGGTGGCGCTCTGATTCGCGGTCGCCGACGCCGCCACCGCGCGCGGCACCAGCGGCAGCGGCACCAGGCTCGGCACGATGATCTGCATCACCGTCACCTCGAAGGCGCGCGCGATGCCGAGGATGAAGGAGGCCGCGAGGATCAGCTCGCGCGAGATCGCACCGGTCAGCACCGCGGCGAGCAGCGTTGCGGCGGCGACCGCCTCGATCAGCTGGCAGCCGATCAAAACCAGCCGGCGGTCGGTGCGGTCGGTGACCTGTCCCACCACGAGGAACAGCAGCATCGCGGGGACGAACTGGATCAGCCCGATAAGGCCGAGGTCGAACGGGTCGCCGGTCAGCGCGTAAAGCTGCCAGGCCACCGCCACGATGAGCATCTGGTAGCTCGCCGTGACCGACAGCCGCGCGAACCAGAACAGCACGAACGGCCGGTGGTGCAGGACGGAGTCTGGCTGATTTTCGGTCATTGCCGATAGGGCTCGCCCGCCGAAGCGTCAGCGAAGGCGGGTGGCTTGCCAGCCGTAGCCGCGAAGCGGCGTGGGCTGGTGGAGCCAGGCGGGATCGAACCGCCGACCTCCTCATTGCGAACGAGGCGCTCTCCCAGCTGAGCTATGGCCCCTAAAGGACCGCCAAAAGCGCGAAAATGCGCCGTTGCCGGGCTCTCCAGTGTGCGGGTCATTTACGGCGGGGGTCTAAGGGTGTCAAGGACGCGGCGCCGCCTTGTTCCAGCGCGCTGCGGCGGCTAGATGGATGGCAGAATCCCCGCTGCAGAGACCGGCCATGGTAGAGCTTTTCGCATTCATCTCGTACCTGTTGCAGCTTTATATCTACATCCTGATCGCTGCCGCGGTGTTGAGCTGGCTGGTGGCGTTCAATGTCGTGAACGTGCGCAATCCCATCGTCGCAAGCATCGGCGAGTTCCTCTACCGCATCACCGAGCCGGTGCTGCGCCCGATCCGCAATGCGCTGCCCAACATGGGCGGCATCGATCTTTCTCCGGTGATCGTGATCCTGATCATCATTTTCATCCAGGCGGTCGTGCTTCCGAACCTGCTGAAACTGTTCCTGTGACCGAGGGGGCGGACCGCCCGTTTGCCATCGCGCCCGATGGAATCATGCTCGCCGTGCGCCTCACGCCAAAGGGCGGGCGCGACGCGATCGACGGCTTCGCGACTTTGTCGGACGGAAACATCGTGCTGAAGGTGCGCGTGCGCGCCGCACCGTTCGAGGGTGAGGCGAACGCCGCATTGAGCCGCGTTCTGGCCAAGGCGCTCGGCGTCCCACCGACCCGCGTCGAGATCGTGGGCGGGGCGACGTCCCGCATCAAGCGCGTGAAGGTCTCGGGCGATGCTGCAGCCCTCGGCGCGGCGCTGGAGAAGATCGCGCGCGCGGGATAGAAAGCCGTCATGCCCGGCCTTGTGCCGGGCATCCACGTCTTTGTTTATCCCAACCAAGGGCGTGGATGGCCGGGACAAGCCCGGCCATGACGGACGAAAGAGATGTACATGACGGCACGCATCATCGACGGCAAGGCAATCGCAGCGGAGCTGCGCCAGAAGGTCGCCGCGGAAGTGCAGCGGCTGCGCGCCGAGCATCAACTGCAGCCCGGCCTCGCGGTCGTGCTGGTCGGGGAAAATCCCGCAAGCGCCGTCTATGTGCGCTCGAAGGGAAAGCAGACGGTCGAAGCCGGCATGAAGTCGTTCGACCACCGCCTGCCTGAGTCGGTTTCCGAGAGCGAGTTGCTGGCGCTGGTGGACAAGCTCAACGCCGATCCGGCGGTGCACGGGATCCTGGTGCAGCTTCCGCTGCCAAAGCAGGTCGACAGCCAGAAAGTCTTGAACGCGATCGATCCGCGCAAGGACGTGGACGGCTTTCACCCCGTGAATGCCGGGCGGCTCGCGACCGGCCTGCCGGCGCTGACGCCGTGCACGCCGCTCGGCTGCGTGATGCTGGCAAAGACCGTTCACGCTTCGATCGAGGGGATGGAGGCGGTGATCGTCGGACGCTCCAACATCGTCGGCAAGCCGCTGATCCAGCTGCTGCTCAATGAAAATGCCACCGTGACGGTCGCACATTCGAAGACGCGCGACCTGCCCGCGGTGTGCCGCCGCGCCGATGTGCTGTTCGCGGCGGTCGGACGGCCCGAGATGGTGCGCGGCGACTGGATCAAGCAAGGCGCGACCGTGATCGACGTCGGCATCAACCGCGTGCCGACGGACGACGGCAAGGGCCGCATCGTCGGCGACGTCGCCTATGCG
>DATEKY010000861.1:0-4328 GCA_035277225.1 Xanthobacteraceae bacterium | reverse complement strand
ATCGCCTCGATGCCGCCGGCCTCGAAGAAATTTTTCGCGAACAGCGTGCGTGCCGTGAAGTCGGACAATCTGCCGAGATTGGCGAGAAACACCTTCGGCCGCACGCCTTTCGCCGCCAGCATGCGGTCGGAGGCGTCGCGCAACGCCTCGAACGGCTCGGCGAGGCGGATGCGGGGCAGGGCGAGCGGCGAACGTTCGCCGCTCGATGCACGCGGCGTCACATCGAGCACGTGCACCGCCGCCTCGTGGATGTCGGGAAATTCGCTCGTCCCGGTGAGTGCGTCGCGCCGGCGCGCGACGTTCTTCTCGCGTTCGGCACGGGTCGCCGCGACCTTGCGGTGGATCAAGCCGTGCGTCAACGCCGCGTCGGCGCCGCCCGCCGCCTCGATCTCCTGGAACAGCGTCCACGCCGCCGCGCAAAGCTGCCCGGTCAGATCCTCGATGCCGCCCGACCCCGCCGCCGGATCGGACACCCTTGCGAGGTTCGACTCTTCCAGCAGCACCAGTTGCGTGTTGCGCGCGATGCGCCGCGCGAATTGATCCGGCAGGCCGATCGCGGCGGTGAACGGCAGTACCGTGATGGCGTCCGCACCGCCGAGCCCGGCCGCGACCACCGCGACAGTGGAGCGCAAGATGTTCACGTAAGGGTCGCGCCGCGTCATCATGCGCCACGCGGTCTCGGCCGCCACGTAGGCCGGCGCCGGCGCAAGGCCGCAGACCTGCTCGACGCGCGCCGACAGTTTGCGGATCGCGCGGAATTTCGCGATCGACATGAACTGGTCGGCGTCGGTGGCGAGGCGGAAGTAGATCATGCGCCGCGCCGCATCGAGCGCGATGCCGCCCGCTTCGAGCGCGCTCAGATAGGTCACCGCGCTCGCCAGCGCGAAGGCCAGTTCCTGCGCCTCCGAGCCGCCCGCATTGTGGATGACGCGCCCGTCCGCGACTGCGAACGGCCCGCGGAAGCCTTCGCCGGCGAGTTCCTGCACGAGGCCGGCGAAATACGGCGCAAGCTCCTTCCACGGCCTCTGCTCGACCCCCGTCGCCGCAACGCCGCCGAGCGGATTGAGGCTCGCGCGCATCTCGACCGTGTCCGGCGCGATGCCACTCCGCTTCACCAGCGCGGCGAAATTTTTCGCGGCGTCGCGCGTCTGCGCCGCCACGTTGAAATCGATCACGACGCCGGCATCGAGATAGACCCCGTCGAGCGCGCGCGCGAGCGTGTCCGGCGCTCCGTCGAGCCCGTAGCCGTTGGCGTTGAGCGAGCCGGCCATCACCAGCGTGAGCCCGGTCGCGCCGTTCCCCAGGTCGTGCAGCGCGTGTTCGTTTGCGGCGGCAGGATCGGGATGATCGACACGCTGCATCACCGCCCAGGGGGCGCCGGGCGCGCGCGCCGCGACCGGTGTCGCGCCGGCGTCGCGGGCGTAAAGCGGCTGGATCGCGAGGCCGTCATAGGTTTTCGCGACCAGCCGCTTGTCGAATGGCGCGCCTTTGAGCACGGCGTCGACCAGCCCGAGCCATTGCTCGCGCGTCGCCGCGGGAAATTCGGTTGCGAATGCAAGCTCTTCGGCGTCGGTCATGGCGGCCTTCACGAGGGCATTGCTATCGAATGCCACGCCATCGCGTGCAATGAAAGTGCCATGCCGGCAAGGCGGTCAGGGCGCGCGCAGCGGCGGCAGCCGCTCGATGCCGCGGTCGTCGAGCTTGGCCAGCGCGTCCTTGATGTTGCGGCCCGCGATCACGCGGCCCGGGACGATCTCGTTCAGCGGGACCAGCACGAAGGCGCGCTCGAACAGGCGCGGATGCGGCAGGGTCAGGCCCGGCTCGTCGATCGTGAGATTGTCGTAGGAGAGCAGGTCGATATCGACCGGGCGCGGACCCCAGCGCTTCTCGCGATAGCGGTCGCGATCGAAGGCGCTTTCGATGTTCATCGCGCGTTCGAGCAGCGCGCGCGGCGACAGCGTCGTGTCGACGACGATCGCCATGTTGGTGAAGCGCGGCTGTTCGAGCACGCCCCAGGGCGGCGTCAGGTAGTGCGACGAGGCGAAGCGCAGCGTGACGTCCTTGCCGTCGGCGAACAGCGCCACCGCCTCGTCGAGCGTGGTGCGGACGTCGCCGACATTGCCGCCGAAACCGAGCAGAGCTTCAGCCATGCGCCGCCCTGATCGCCGCGGTGACGCGCAGCGCCTGCACGGTTTCGGCCACGTCGTGCACGCGCACGATGTCGGCGCCGCCCAGCACCGACAGCACGTTGGCGGCAATCGAGCCGCCGATCCGCTCGCTCGGCTTCGAGGGCGAGACGCTGTCGATGAAGCGCTTGCGCGACAGCCCCATCAGCAGCGGCAGGCCGAAGTCGCGCAACTCGGACAGCCGCGCGATCATCGTGATGCTCTGCTCCGCGGTCTTGCCGAAGCCGATGCCGGGATCGAGCACGATGCGATCGCGCGCGATGCCGGCGCGCGCCGCGATCTCGAGCGAGCGCGTGAAGAACGCCCGCACGTCGGCCATGATGTCGAGCGCCGAGTCGACGGTTTCGCGGTTGTGCATGACGATCACCGGCACGCCGTGTTCGGCGGCGACGCGCGCCATGTCGCCATCGCGCTGCAGCCCCCAGACGTCGTTCAGGATCGCGGCGCCCCGTTCGAGCGCGAAGGCCGCGACCTTGGCCTTGATGGTGTCGATCGAGACCGGCAGGCCGAGCCGCACGATCTCGGGAAGCACCGGCGCAAGGCGCGCGAGCTCGTCGTCGAGCCCGACCGGCTTTGCGCCGACGTATGGCCGCGTCGATTCCGCGCCGACGTCGAGGATATCGGCGCCTTCGCCGGCCATGCGGCGCGCGTGCGCGAGCGCAACCGCCGGATCGATGAATTGCCCGCCGTCGGAGAAGGAATCCGGCGTGACGTTGAGGATGCCCATCACCAGCGGCCGCCGGCGCGCAAGCAGCGCGGCGAGCGCATCCGAGCCTGTGAGGGTTGCGGCGATCATCGCGCCGCTTTGCGGCGCGCCTGCCGTCAAGTCAAGCGCTGAAGTCAACGTTCAATATTTGATCTTCTGATCGAGCTTCTTGGCGGCCTCGATCCAGGCCTTCACGCGCCGTTCCGAGGGCAGCAGCCGCACGCGCTTGTGCTTGAGGTTCGCCGCGCTCATCGCTTCGGCGAGCCGGCCGGGATTGCGGTATTTGAGCTCCCTGACGGTATCGACGCCGGCATCCTGCAGCAGTTGCGCGTACGGCTCGCGCACGCCCTTGATGCGCATCCGGTCGGCCAGATTGGCCCAGCGCAGCACGACATGCTCGTCGACGTCGAGCTTCTGCGCCAGATCCTTGCGCGCCTTGGCGGATTTTGCGGCTTCGAGCAGCTTTGCGGTGGTGCGGATCCCGATCGCCTTCAATCGGGCGGTCGTCGCCGGGCCGATGCCCGCGATTGCCGAAATTGGATAGGACACGCACCTGCCTCCTTGAACTTCGTCCGATGCGCGCGCGGCGGCGCGCGGCGTCAAGAAAGAGGGGAGGTCAGGTGAACGGATCGAATGTCACGGCAATGCCGACAACGATGTCGGTGATGAACGGGTCGAGCTTGCTCATGATCCCCCACAGTGCCCCGCGCTGCCGGCGAGTTGCAACGATCTTGAACAGGTAGGCGGGCGAACACAAGCACGGCGACGTGCGAGCGTCACGCTGTGAATCGTTTCGCGCGTTTGATCCTTCGTGAGCGTGACCGTGGAGCCACAGCGTGGTGTGCCACGCATGAGCAGTGGCACGGCTGCGCCGCACATATTATAACGAGCGTTAGGTCAGGACGATTGCAGCTTCGCAAGCCGCCAAGAGGATGCGCGATGGCAGATCTCGATCAGGACGGAAAGATTTTCGTCGGCAAGAGCGGCAAGCCGGAATATCTCACGCTGCACTACGGCAACCGGCACGGTCTGGTGACCGGCGCGACCGGCACCGGCAAGACCGTGACGCTGCAGGTGTTGGCCGAGGGCTTCGCGCGCGCCGGCGTTCCGGTGTTTGCCGCCGACATCAAGGGCGACCTCTCCGGCATCGCGGCGGTGGGTGACGCGAAGGATGCTTTCGTCAAGCGCGCCAAGGAGTTGGGCTTCACCTACCAGCCCGACGAATTTTCCGTGGTGTTCTGGGACGTGTTCGGCGAGCAGGGCCATCCGGTGCGCGCGACCATCTCGGAAATGGGTCCGCTGCTGCTGGCGCGGCTGATGGACCTGAACGAGGTCCAGGAGGGTGTGCTCAACGTCGCGTTCCGCGTGGCGGACGAGGAAGGGCTGCTGCTCGTCGACCTGAAGGACCTGCGCGCGCTGCTCGCGTTCGTCGCGGA
>DATEKY010000860.1:0-2790 GCA_035277225.1 Xanthobacteraceae bacterium | reverse complement strand
CGAAACTCCGCGCTGGTTTGCGATGCGCGCAGCTTTCGTGCTCTTCGCCTGAATTGCTCCATCCCCCTCACCCGGCGCGCCTGCGGCGCGCCGACCTCTCCCCACAGGGGAGAGGTGTAGCAGAGTTTGCCGCCCGAATGAGCGATACCCGCATCGACACACGTTACGCCGCACTGAAGGCCGAAGGCCGCGCCGCACTGGTGACCTTCCTGATGGCCGGCGATCCGGACGAGGCGACGGCGCTTGCGATCGTCAAGGCGCTGCCGGCGGCGGGCGCGGACGTGATCGAGCTCGGCATGCCGTTCACCGACCCGATGGCCGACGGCCCGGCGATCCAGGCTGCGGGCCTGCGCGCGCTACAGGCCGGGCAGACGATGGTCAAGACGCTGCATCAGGTGCGCGAGTTCCGCAAAGCCGACGCCGCGACGCCGATCGTGCTGATGGGCTACTACAACCCGATCTACATCTACGGCGTCGACAAATTCCTCGCCGACGCGAAGGCCGCCGGCGTCGACGGGCTGATCATCGTCGACCTGCCGCCGGAGGAAGACGAGGAGCTCTGCCTGCCGGCGCTCAAGGCTGGCCTCAACTTCATCCGTCTTGCGACGCCGACGACCGACGACAAGCGTCTGCCGGCCGTGCTGAAGAACACGTCGGGCTTCGTCTACTATGTTTCGATCACCGGCATAACCGGCGCGGCGACGCCCGAGCCCGCGCAGGTGAAGGCTGCGGTCGCGCGCATCAAGCGCCATACGCAGTTGCCGGTCGCGGTCGGTTTCGGCGTGAAGACCGGCGAACACGCGCGCGCGATCGCCGCAGGCGCCGACGGCGTCGTGGTCGGCTCGGTGCTGGTCGATGCCGTGAAGGACAGTCTCGCGGACGGCAAGGCGACCCCGCGCACCGTCGCGGCGGTCACCGATCTGGTGCGGCAACTTGCCGATGGTGTGCGCGCGGCGAAGCGCTGACTACCTCGGCGGGATCTGAATCAAATCCGCGAGCTGCTCCTTGGTCAGCTGCGCCGCGGTGAACTTCAGCTCCACGGCGTCCTTCACGATGGTGTCGAGCCCGACGATCGTGTCCGGCTCGATCGCCGGCGAGGGGAAGAACTCGTCGCGCGTGCGTTTCGCCTTCGCCTCGCTGATCTGCAGCCAGTCGGCGTAGATCTTCAGGCCCTCGTCCTTGTACATCAGCGCGACGGTCTCGCGGTAGGCCTTCATGTAACGCACCACTACGTCCTTCTTCGCCGCGAGGAAATTTGCGTTCGCGATGTTGAGCCGCACGGTCTGTCCCTTGAACACCGCGGCGTCGTTGCCGGTCGCAATGCGGCGGATGTCGCCCTTGTCGAGCTGATCGAGGCCGAACGGCGGCGCCGCCCAGCCGACGTCGACCTGGCCGGACATCACGGCGGTGAGGTTCGCCGCAGGGCCCCCCATCGCGGTCGGCTTCGCCTTCAGCTCGTACTGCTTCATGAACGCCGTCACGACGCCGTGCGTCGAAGAGCCGTTGGTCGAGTAGGCCAGCGTCTTGCCGTCGGTATCCTTCAGCGTCTTGATCGGCGAATCGCCCTTGACGTACCAGTAGAGGTCGCCCGCGCCGGTCGTCTCCGCCGCGATCACGCGCACCGGCGCACCCTTCGAGTAGGCGCTCAGCACGCCCATCACGCCGGCCGCGACGCCGATATCGACGCTGCCGGAAATCACCGCCTGCTGCGTCTCGCCGGCGCCTTGCGTGTAGACGATGTCGAGCGTCAACCCGTGCTTCTTGAAGATGCCGGCGCGTTGGCCGACCTCGGACACGGACGTGTCCCAGTTGCCGCGCTGGCCGACCGCGAGCTTGACCGTGTCCTGCGCCGAAGCGGCGCTGCCGAGCAACGCAAACACGAGCGCGCAGCCAATCGTTTTGGCCTTCATCTTCTTCCTCCCAGACTTCGGCTTGTTCGCCGATCTACGCCACGCGTTCGCGCGACTGCTCGCTCCCGCCGCCAAGGGTACGCCAGTTGACGGACTTGGGTACTACACCTTCGTAGGAGCTTATCGTCGCATGCGGTACGCGCGGGCTGGTGGTGCCGATCGCAGGTCCCCCGTTCTGCATCGCGCGCGCCGCTTCCACCATCAGGCGGCGGAACGCGACGACCGCCACGTCGGAGGCGCCGACACGCTCACTCGAGCGATCGCTGATCGGCCCCATGCCTTCCCACATCGCGATGTCCTGATTGGGAATGCCCGCGATGCCGGTGAAGTTGCCGGCCTTCATGGCGGCGCGGTCCTGCAGGTAGTCGTTCGCGCGCGTGCGGATGCCGTCGAAGTTCGCGTCGACGTCGACGCCCCATTCGAGCACATTGAACTTGCGCCACGCGTCGACGCCGATGCCCGGCTTGTCGGCGCCGTTCCAGGCGATGAAATAGAAGATCGTGGTGTGATCGTCCTCGGGCGTCAGCAGTGTCGCGACGTTGTGCACGTTGTTCGGCGGAATCAGCGCCGTGAACGGCGCGACGTAGACCGTGGTGCGGATGTAGTCGTGCGTCGCCTCGTTCTGGATCGGGCGGCGGATCGCCGCGTAGCGGAAGCCGTACGATGTGCGCTCGATCTGGAAGCGGGGCGCCTTGTCGGTCGAAGGCCGCAGCCAGTTGGTGTCGGTCGCCTTCGCGCCTTCCACCTGCGCCGGCACCATGTCGGAGGAATGCAGGCTCGACGAATGCGCCGAGTCGATCTGCCCTTCGAGGATCTGCGCCCAGTTGCAGCGCACGCGCACTTTGGTGGCGGAGACGCGCGCATCCGGTGTCGGTGCAAA
>DATEKY010000859.1:0-9455 GCA_035277225.1 Xanthobacteraceae bacterium | reverse complement strand
GTGGACGAGAGCTCGATCTTCGCCTTCTCGGCGGCTTCCTTCAGCCGCTGCAGCGCGAGCTTGTCGCGGCGCAGGTCGATGCCCTGCTCCTTCTGGAATTCGTCGGCGAGGTAGTTCACCAGCCGCATGTCGAAGTCTTCGCCGCCGAGGAACGTGTCGCCGTTCGTCGACTTCACCTCGAACACGCCGTCGCCGATCTCGAGAATGGAAATGTCGAAGGTGCCGCCGCCGAGGTCATAGACCGCGATCGTGCCGGCCTTGCCCTTGTCGAGCCCGTAGGCGAGCGCCGCCGCGGTCGGCTCGTTGATGATGCGCAGCACTTCGAGGCCGGCGATCTTGCCGGCATCCTTGGTGGCCTGACGCTGGGCGTCGTTGAAGTAGGCCGGAACCGTGATCACGGCCTGATCGACCTTCTGGCCGAGATAGGCCTCCGCGGTCTCCTTCATCTTCTGCAGCGTGAAGGCGGAGATCTGCGAGGGCGAATAGGTCTTGCCGTCGGCCTCGACCCAGGCGTCGCCGTTGCTGGCCTTGCTGATCTTGTAGGGGACGAGCTTCTTGTCCTTCTCGACCATCGGGTCGTCGTAGCGCCGTCCGATCAGGCGCTTGACCGCGAAGATGGTCTTCTCCGGATTGGTGACCGCCTGGCGCTTGGCCGGCTGGCCGACGAGACGCTCGCCATCGTCGGTGAAGGCGACGATCGAGGGGGTGGTGCGTGCACCCTCGGCGTTCTCGATGACTTTGGGCGTCGCGCCTTCCATGACGGCGACGCAGGAATTGGTCGTGCCGAGGTCGATGCCGATGACCTTAGCCATATTTGTCCTCTCTTTCCGGCAGATCGGCCGGGCCTGACAATCAGCGCCCGAAACGGAGGGGTCTGGCGGGTCCGAAAAACCCTAGAGACCGCCCCACTCCGATCCCCATTAACTGACGGCGCCGCCCCCAGGCGGCGATCAATGGCTCATATAGGACGGGCGTTTAGGCACGCAAGCGTCTTGATCACGAAATTGCGAGGGCGGTGAATCGGTTAGCCGGCGCTAGTGTCCCGATTCCGAAGTTCGTCTCATCGCGCAGCACCCTCGTCTACGAACTTCGGAATCGAAGGACACTAGAAAACCTATGAACCTAGTGTGGCTTAGGTTCAGAAGTCCGCATGACGAACTCGCGGCAAGACTGATGCGGACTTCTGAACCGCCACACTAGCCGGGACGCGCCAGCCGAACGGGTTCCAGCTCCAGGCGGCGGCATCGGCTTCGCGCGCGAGCGCGCGCAGCAGCCAGGCGGTGAAGGCGACGAGAGCCAGGAATCCGAGCGGGATGTGCGCCAGTCCTGCGATCATCATTGTCACGGGCAGCGACCACATCGCCAGAATGACCGCGTGATCGCGCTGCACAAGCCCCGGACGCTGCCGCAGCAAGCCGAGCACCCAGGCGAAAATCACGAAATCGTAGTTGAGCGTATAGGGCGAGAACAGGAACGTCGCGGTCACGAGCAGCGCGCCCGAGAGCACCGGGTCGCGCGGCTTCCAGTAGGTCCAGACGACGGCGGCGAGCGCCGCCGCCGACACCACGGCCTGGACGATCCAGTCGATCCGGATCGGAAGTCCGACCAGCCGCCCCGCGTAGAACGCCGAGGGGATCTGCAGGAACAGCAGGCCGTCGCCGTTCTCCTGCAGGTAGCGCTGCATCGGCACGACCTTGGCGAGGTAATCGCGCCAGATATCGATGCCGTAGAGCCAGGAGGTCGCCGCAAACAAGACGAGCGCGGTGGCTGCGGCCGCGGCGATGACGCGCCAGCGCCCGGTGAGAACGAGCATCACCGGCACAAGCAATCCGAGCTGCGGCTTGATGGTGAGGATGCCGAACAGCATGCCGGCGAGCAACGGCCGCCGGTCGAGGTTGATCAATCCGCCGATCAAGAGCGCCGCGAAGAAAAAGCCGTTCTGGCCGAAGAACAGATTCAGTGCGACCGCCGGCGCGACCGCGACGAACAGCAGATGCTTGCGCTCGATGCCGCCGGCGCGCGCCGCAAGCAGGAACGTGACGTATCCGATGATGGACCAGGCGGCGAACGCCGCGAGATACGGCATCAGGCCGAACGGCCAGATGAACAGCAGGATGTGCGGCGGGTAGGACCAGAAATAGTGGTGCAGGTCGCCGGTGCCGAAGAACGCCTGGAGATAGACGTTGTAGGCCCAGTAGTCGAAGAACACCGCCGGGCCGTCGGAAAGCGCGGCGCGTCCGCCGATCCAGATGTTGAGGAAGTCGCGCCCGATCGCCGTCTTGCCGATGGCGTCCATCGAGGGAACCCAGAACGACGGCGCGGGCGAGAGCACGAAGTACATCACTTCCATGCAGACGAGGAACGCGAGGCCGGCGGCCGTCGCTTTGCGATAGGCGTCGTCGATCGACGATAGCTGGGCTGGGATCATGAAGCTGCCGAGGTTTTCAACCGGTAGACCGTGAACGGTGCCTGCGTTTCGGCGACAGGCTCAAGCCACTGCGGCACCTCGCCGGCCTGCAAGCTTTCCCACAGACTCGCGCCGACGCGTGGCGCGACCAGTCCGGACGGCGGGCGGCGCCCGCAGATGACCACGTAGGTCACGCCAAGCCTTGCCAGCATGGGGCGCGCTTCATCGGGCAGTGCGGCGAATGCGCGGTGCATCGCGATGATGTTGGCCGAGAGGCGATGATAGGGCGCGGTCAGGATGCGGTGCGGCGTGAGTTTCAGCAGAAACGGTCCGAAATCGATATCAGTCGCAACAATCCCTGCCGGCAAGCTCGCCAGCGGCGCGTAGCTCTCCGATTTGAAGCATCCGATCTCGCGGCGCATGTCGTGTTGCGGCGCGCTCGGCGCGCTGGCTGCGGCCTTCACGACGGACAATGCGGCCGCGGTCAGCACGGCCGGAGCAAGCAGCACGGCGAGGAGAAAACGTGCCGCAACGGACTGGAGCTTGAGGCGATCGAACAGCCGCACTCCGACCGCAGCGACGAATGGCATCGCGAACCACATCGTGTAGTAGCTCATCTTGACCAGCAGCAGCATCATGCCGATCCCGGCCGCAAGCATCGCGGCCGAAACCAGAAAACCGAAATCACCGCGCAGCTCGCGCTCGCACATCAGCAGCAGCGCGCAGATCAAGCCGGCGAGCGGAAATGCCGCAAAGCCTGCACCCATCGCCGGCGAGCCCCGGGTCATCGACGCGAATGTTTCGAGCTCGCTCACATGGTCGAGCCAGATCGACGCCAACGCGGGGTCGACCATTCCGAAGGGGCCCTTGAGGCAGCGGGGTTCCATGACGGCGAACACGGCGATCGCCACAGCGCCGGTCGCGAGCATCATACCGAAGCGTGCGCCCATGCTTTGGGGCGCAATGCGTCCGGCAAGTGCCAGACCTAGTCCCGCTACGATGACCGGCGCCGTCATATTGATCGCGATCGCATCGCAGAGCATCCGCGCCCGGTGATCCGGCCCGACGACGAGGACAAATGTCACCGCCGCGCTTGCCGCCAGCGCGAGGCCGTAGTCCGCGGCAGGCCGTGCGCCCGCACGATCGAACGTATAGCGTGCGCCCATCGCGGCGCCGCAGACGACCAGAAACGAGAGGCATTCAAACCCGATCACAAGCGCAAGCGCGGTCAGCACACCCGCCGCGGCGGCAGCCCAGCGCACACGATCCGACCAAACAGTCGCGGCCAGCAGCAGCATCGACAGCGCGATCTGCACATTGTGGTGGTCGACACGGCCGGGAAGGAACTGCGCGTATGCGGGCTTGCCGACCGCCAGCAGAACCAACGCGAGCAGCGCCCCGTTGCGGCCGGCGACGCGCCAGACCGTCGCCGCGATGCCCGCCATCGCCACCAGAAGCCAAAGCGCCGGCCACACCGTGCGCATCAGCCGCTCGGCAAACGCCGCGTCCGTGAACCACGCGAAAATCCAGAGCGTGCCGGCAAGGCCGGCATCGATCAGGCGCGACCAGTGCGCCTCGTAGCCGATCGGCGCAATACGCGGCTGATTGAGGTCGTACCAGCCGCGACCGCCGAGCCAGTCGTACATTTGCGTGAGACGCATCGCGTCGTCGGTGTCGATCAGGGTTCGCCCCGTCTCGATCCAATGCTGCGCGACCAGCTGCAGGACTGCGAGCAGCCAGACAAGGCCGAGCAGGAGCGCGAAGTGCGGCTGGCGCGTGGTGGTCGGCATTCACGCTCCTCGTCATGCCCGGCCTGGTGCCGGGCATCCACGTCTTGCCGGACAATCCGTGAAGGAAGCCGTGGGTGGCCCGGACAAGCCCGGCCATGACGGAGAGCAAATGAGCGAACAGCGTTGAGTTTCGCTTAAAGACACCGGCGAAATGCAAGATTTCGCCCGGCCCGGTAAGCCCCAAATTAACGAAATCCTGCCAAGGCTGAACGCTGTGGGGCAGCGTTCCAGCAGGGTTGCGTATGAGTGTTGGGAATGTCGAGGCGGATGCGCCGAACGATCCGGTGCGCGCATTGCTCGCACGGCTGCCGCGCCCGATCCGGTTTCTCGGGGTCGGCGGGCTCGGGCTGATCACCGATTTCTGCGTCTTTACCATTCTGATGGGCTACGCGCCGCGTCCGCTGTTGATGCGGCTGTTCTCGCTCGCCGCCGCCACGCTCGTGACCTGGCGGCTCAACCGCGCGCTCACCTTCGATCAGTCGGGCCGCCGCCAGCGTGACGAGGCGATGCGCTACGCCGCCGTCACCGCCGCCGCGCAGGGCACGAGCTATGCGGTGTTCGCCACACTGGTACTGACCGTGCTCGGCGCGCTGCCGCAGGTCGCGCTGATCGCCGGCGCGCTTTCGGGCGCGCTCATTTCCTACAACGGCCACCGTCTCTTTGCGTTTGCCAAGGTTTCCCGATGAGCCAGCACACCGACGTCTTCGTGATCGGCGCAGGACCGGCCGGCCTCACCGCCGCCTACTGCCTCACCAAGGAAAACCCGTCCGTCATCGTGATCGAGAAGGACCCGGTGTATGTCGGCGGCATCAGCCGCACGGTCGAATACAACGGCTTCATGTTCGACATCGGCGGGCATCGCTTCTTCTCCAAGTCGAAGGAAGTGGTCGACCTGTGGAAGGAGATCCTGCCGAACGACTTCATCGAGCGGCCGCGCCTGTCGCGCATCTACTACGGCGGCAAGTACTACTCGTATCCGCTGAGCGCCTTCGAGGCGCTGAAGAATCTCGGCCTCTTCACCAGCGCCGCCTGCATGTTGTCGTTCGCCTACGCAAAGGCGTTCCCGATCAAGAACGCGGCGAACTTCCACGAATGGGTGCGCAACCAGTTCGGCGAGAAGCTGTTCTCGATCTTTTTCAAGACCTACACCGAGAAGGTGTGGGGCATGTCGTGCAACGAGATCTCCGCCGACTGGGCGGCGCAGCGCATCAAGGGGCTCGACCTCGGCGTCGCGGTGATGAACGCGCTGAAGAAGGCCCTGCTGCCCGCGCGCAAGGCCAAGGCCGGCGAGCCCGTCGTCAAGACCTTGATCGAGAGCTTCGAGTATCCGCGCAAGGGCCCCGGCATGATGTGGGAGGCGGCCGCGCGCAAGATCCAGAAGCGCGGCGGCAAGGTGCTCAAAGGCCGCGACCTGCGGCAGCTGTCATATGACCACGCCCGAAAGCTCTGGACCATCGAGGTCGATTGCGTCGGCGGCGGAGCCGAGACCTACACGGCGAACCATGTCGTCTCGTCGGCGCCGGTGCGCGAGCTCTCCGAGAAGATCTCGCCGACGCCGATCTCGCGGCTGCATGCGCGCGCGCTGCGCTACCGCGATTTCCTCACCGTCGCGCTGATGGTGAAGAAGCCCGACCTCTTCCCCGACAACTGGATCTACATCCACGACCCGTCGGTCAAAGTCGGCCGGGTGCAGAACTTCCGCTCGTGGTCGCCCGAGATGGTGCAGCCGGGGATGAGCTGTCTCGGGCTCGAATATTTCTGTTTCGAGGGCGATGGCTTGTGGAATGCGCCGGACGCCGAGCTGGTCGCGCTGGCGAAGCAGGAAATCGCGAAGATCGGTCTCATTTCCGAGCGCGACGTCACCGACGCCTGCGTGGTGCGACAGCCGAAGGCCTATCCGGTCTACGACGAGGACTATCGCGAGAACGTCGCGACGATCCGGCGCGACCTCGAAGGCCTCTATCCGACGCTGCACATGGTCGGCCGCAACGGCATGCACAAATACAATAATCAGGACCACGCCATGATGACCGCCATGCTGACGGCGAAGAACATCTTGGCGGGCGCGCGCGTCTACGACATCTGGAACGTCAACGAGGACGCCGAGTACCACGAGGCCGGCGGCTCGGGGGTGAAGGAAGCCTTGGGAAGCGAGCGGCTGGTGCCGCAGAAGGTGAAGGCGGAGACGGCGGCGGCGTAACGCCGGTCAGCGCCTCCAACGTCTGCTTGCTGACACCACGGCCCGATTCATGTCATACACTATGACATGATGAAGGATGATTCTGCCAAACCCCGCTACCACAGCCCGCTGCGCAGCCGCCAAAAGGAGCAGACCCGCGACCTCATCCTCGACGCAGTCGACGCGATCCTCCGTCGCGCGCCGCTGTCCGAGGTGACGATCGCGGCGGTCGCCCGGGAGGCCGACGTCACCGAGCGCACGATCTACCGCCACTTCGCAAGCCGCGAGGATCTGCTGGAGGCGTTGTGGCGGCGCGCGCTGCATGCCGTCAGCGGCGGGCAGCCCCAACAGGTCGAGACGCTTGACCAAATCCTCGACCTGACGCGCGCGGCGTATCAAAGCTTCGACGCCAACGAGGGGATCGTGCGCGCCTTGATCGCGGCGCCGGAAGCCGTGGACGCGAGCAAGCAGCCGGAGGAAGCCCGCCTGGCGATGCTGCGCGAGGCCTGCCAAGGCCTGCTCGCCGGGGTCCCCGAGGACGAGGTGAACGCCGTCGTGGTGGCGACGCATGTACTCTCCGGCGCGTCGGCCTGGTCACACCTGCGCGACTATTGCGGGCTCGACGGTGCCGAGGGCGGCCAGGCCGCGGCGCTCGCGATCGAGCTGATCGTCGAGGGCGCCAAGGCGCGCGCCCACGCCGCCCGCGGCCGGCTGCTACAGCCTAAGAAGACTCCGGATTTGCGTGGCTGGATTTCGCATCGCCTGCTGGATCAATGACTTTCCGTCGCGGGCAGCGTCAATGACATTCTACCTATCTTCATGTCATATTATCTGACATCCCTGGTGCCTCGCATAACGGGTCGCGCGCCGCGGCGGGCCGGAGTATCTGACCCCGCATGGCCGCAACAACGATCCAGCCCGGAGTCACGCTGACGGCGAATTATCTCGACCGCGCCGCGCAGGATGCGTTGCTCTCCGCCGTGCGCGACGTAATCGCCGCGGCGCCGCTGTTCACCCCGCGCATGCCCCGCTCGGGCAAGCCGATGTCGGTGCGGATGAGCAATTGCGGCCCGCTCGGGTGGGTCACCGACGAGGCGCGCGGCTATCGCTATCAGGCCACGCATCCAGAGACCGGCGCGCCATGGCCGGCGATTCCGGAGATCGTGCTGAAGGCGTGGCGCGAGCTCGGCGGCTATCCGCGCGAGCCGGAAGCCTGCCTGATCAACTACTACGCGCCGGACGCCCGCATGGGCCTGCACCAGGACAAGGACGAGCAGGACTTTTCCGCGCCGGTGGTGTCGCTCTCGCTCGGCGACACCGGCCTCTTTCGTGTTGGCGGGCTGAAGCGCAGCGATCCGACGCGCTCGCTGCGGCTTGCGTCAGGCGACGCGGTGGTGCTCGGCGGGGAGGGGCGGCTGGCGTTTCACGGCGTCGACCGCATCCTGCCGAATACGTCGACGCTGCTGCCGGAGGGCGGGCGGATCAATCTGACGCTCCGCCGAGTTTCGCCCCCTGGCTAACTCTATTGCTCGGCCGGCGTCATCCAGCCCATCGAATTGCCGGCATTGTCGTTGACGATCGCGATGCGCCCGACACCGGGCACGTCCCACGGCTCGCGCACCACTTCGCCGCCTTCGCTGGTGGCGCGCGCCAGCGCCGTCGACAGATCGGTGACCGCCACATAGGCGAACCAGCCTTCGTCGGTGTCCTGGTCGTCATTGCCGAGCTGATAGATGCCCGCGACCGGCTCCCCGCCGACCTGGGCGATCCAATAGGTCCCGCCGCCGTCCTGGTCCATTGCCTCGAAGGTCCAGCCGAGCGTCGCGCCGTAGAAGCGCTTCGCGGCCTCCGCGTTGCGCGTCATCAGCTCATTCCAGTGGAAGGTACCGTTCGTCGCCATGATGATCCTCCGGTTTGCCGGCGAGCATCCCACGGACGCGCGACGCCTTAAAGACCGAGTTGCTTCAATTCTTCCGCCGTGCGGCCCGGCCGCGCCTTGTAGGCCGGCAGCGAGAGGCCGTAGCGCAGGCCGAACGCGCGGATGACGAAGCACACCGCAAAGCCCGCGACCGCGCCGGCGGTCTCCGGAACGCCGAGCCCGCGGCTCGCAACGAAGGCAACCGCGCCGGCAAGCGCGGCGGTCACATAAATCTCCTTGCGCAGCAGAAACGGGCTTTCGCCGCCGATCACGTCACGGATGATGCCGCCGAAGCTCGCGGTGATGACCGCCATCACCACCGCGATGAACGGTCCGGCGCCCGCCTCGAGCCCCTTGCTGGCGCCGACCACGCAGAAGAACGCCAGCCCGACGGCATCGAGCCACATCAGCAGGCGGTAGCGCGACTCAGGGATATGCGCGGTGAAGAAGACGACGACCGAGACAGCGACGCAGATCGCGACATAGAGCGGTTGCTGCACCCAGAAAACCGGCACTCCGAGCAGGAGATCGCGTACCGAGCCGCCGCCGATGCCGGTCACGGTCGCGAGCAGCGCGAAGCCGAAGATGTCCATCTGCTTGCGCGAGGCGACGAGCGCGCCGGTGACGGCGAAGACCGCAACGCCGAACCAGTCGAGCGTCGTGATGACCAGTTGGAACATGGCTTTCCCTCCCCGCCGCCGGCCATTCCGGCCGCATTGTCGCCCTTCTTGCAACCCTGTATGGGGGACGCGGGCGACGCCGCCTCTCCCTGCCTTGGCAATCGGGAACGCTCATGTCTGTACACCAATCCATGCGCCGCACGCTTCTCGGCGCGCTCGCCGTCCTGGCAGCCGCCGCTTTGGCGCCCACCGTCACGCCGGCGCTCGCCGCCGACCCGGTATTTCCGACCGCGTCGCGTGTCGGCCTGGTGCCGCCTGCGGGCTTTTCGCCGAGCACCCGGTTTGCCGGATTCGAGAATCAGCAGGCCAACGCCGCGATCCTGCTGCTGACGGCGCCGAACGAGGCTTATGACGAGATCGAGAAGAACTTCACCAACGAGGCGCTGAAATCGCTCGGACTGACGGTCGTGACGCGCGAGGCGATGACCTTCAAGGACGGCAAGGGCGTGTTCGTCGCCGGCCCGATGGAGCAGGGCGGCTC
>DATEKY010000858.1:0-2359 GCA_035277225.1 Xanthobacteraceae bacterium | reverse complement strand
CGCATCGGCGCGATCGCGCAGGGCGCCGGCGCCTGCAACGGCTGGGCCTACTGGCACGTCGAGCGCAACAAGAAGCTGACGCTGATCGACGAATTCCGCGCCGAGATCCGCTCCACGATGAGCATCGCGGCGGAGTAGCTTCCTCCGCGCCTTGGCACTCAGGGTATTTCCGGATATAATTTCCGGAAATGGACGCTCGCACAAAAGCCCTCAAGACCCACCGCAAACGGCTGCGCAACAGCGGCCTAAAGCGTGTCGAAGTCACCGTGCCATCGCGCGACGCCGAGGTCGTGCGTGAGGTGGCAGCTCTTTTGCGCGCCGGCGGCGCGCCGGCGAAGCGTCTCACTGCCTCTGTGCGTCAGATCGGCGGCGTTGGCAAAGAACCCACGATTGCCGAGGTAATGGACTCGCTTCCTGACATCTCCGGACCGGAGTTCGACGCGGTGTTCGAAGAAATTGAGCGGTTGAGACGCGATCCGGTCGCGAACAAGCTGCGCGACATCGAATTGTGACATTTCTCGCCGACACGAACGTTCTGTCCGAGCTCAGAAAGCGTGATAGGGCGGACGACAGAGTTCGCGCGTGGATGGTCGTTCACGGATGGAGCGCGGTCCACACCAGCTGGATTGCAATAGCTGAAATGAAGCGCGGCGCCGCTTTGGTGGGGCGGCGCGATCCGGCTCAGGCAGCCGCGCTGGAGAAATGGATTTCCGAAGTGATCGACCGCCTGACCGACCGTATCTTTCCGGTTGAGCGGTCCGTTGCCGAAGCCTGGGCTTCGCTGATGATCCCGAATACGCGTCCCACGATGGACACGTTGATCGCAGCAACCGCGCTGGTTCATGGGCTGACACTGGCGACGCGCAATATCCGCGACTTTGCGGGCAGCGAAATCAGCGTCGTCAATCCATGGGACTTCACGGGCTGACGCGCGTCGGTACGTGAGCTAAGGTGCTGCGAGATTGTTGGGAACCGCCATGAACAAGAACTTCAACCGCGCCGCCGAAGACCTCGGCAACTCGATCCATCTCGAGCACGTCAATGTGCAGGTGCCGGACCCGCATCTGGCGCAGCTGTTCTACGCGGTCGGGCTCGGGCTGACGCGCGATCCCTACCTGATGGTCTCCGACACCAACATGTGGATCAATGTCGGGCGCAGCCAATTCCACCTGCCGACCGGTCCGGCGCAGGTGGTGCGCGGCCACACCGGGCTGGTGATTTCCGGGCGCGAGGCGCTGCTCGACCGGCTGACCAAGGTGAAGCCGAAGCTCGAAGGCACCAAATTCGGCTTCAGCGAGCACAACGACTACGTCGAGGCGATCTGCCCGTGGGGCAACAAAGTGCGCTGCCACGAGCCGGACGCAGAGCGCTTCGGGCGCATCGCGCTCGGCATGCCCTATGTCGAGTTCGACGTGCCGGTCGGGACAGCAAAAGCGATCGCCGCCTTCTATCCGGCGATCATGGGCACGCCCGCGACGGTCACGAACGGCGACGGCACGCTGACGCGGGTGCAGATGGGCAAGAACCAGTACATGCAATACCGCGAAACCGATCGCCCGCAGCCGGCGTTCGATGGCCATCACGTGCAGATGTACATCGCGAACTTCTCAGGGCCGTACGAGAAGCTGAAGGCGCGCAATCTCGTCTCGGTCGAGGACAACCAGTATCAATACCGCTTCCAGGACATCGTCGACCTGGACACGAACAAGGTGCTGTTCAGCGTCGAGCATGAGGTGCGCAGCGTGACGCACCCGATGTACCTGCGCCCGCTGGTCAACCGCAATCCGGCGACAACCAACCAGAACTACGCCAACGGCTACGACTCCCAGCTCTGGGCGATGGACCCGCAGGAATACGACCCGCGGGCAATGCGGCCAAGGAATTAGCAGCAATCTGGCACTCGTAGGGTGGGCAAAGGCGCGCAGCGCCGTGCCCACCGCAACATCGCATTCTGTTCGCGTGGGCACGCGCATCGCCGCTATCGCGTCGATACGCTATGCCCACCCTACGCATGCGAGATCACCGCACCGCGAACGGCGAGTTGTACGGCCGGCCGAACGGCACGCCGCCGGTCACGGTCTGCACCGGCTTGAGATACGCCTTGCCCTCGCGCCGGTTGTTGCGCGTGTCGACGAATGACACCGGACCCTCGACCAGCTCCATGATCGCGACGTCGCCCGGCGCGCCGACCTGCAAGGTGCCGAGCTTCGGCATGCGATTGATGACTTTCGCGGGCGCCGTGGTCGCCATCGTGATCACCTGCTCGAGCGAGAAGCCGAGCCCCATGAATTTGCTCATCACCCAGGTGAGATACGGCATGCCGGGCGAGTTGCCGGAGAACACGTGGATGTCGGAGGAG
>DATEKY010000857.1:0-10165 GCA_035277225.1 Xanthobacteraceae bacterium | reverse complement strand
CCATCCGCCCCGCCAGCGCAAGGCCACGCTCAAATGCGATTCCCCTGCCTGAAAGGGGAGGGTCGCCGCGAAGCGGCGGGGTGGGGTGACATCGAGTATATCCGGAAGAAAGAAGACCCCCACCCGCCGCCCTTCGGGCGTCGACCTCCCCCTTTCAGAGGGAGGTATTGGAGAGACCTGTGCATGTATCGGAGAGAGCGCAGCCTACCGCATGATCACCGGATGCGGGGGTGCGTTCCACGCGATCTCGGCGATCATCTTCTTCACGATGGCCTGGCCGAACGAGTCGTGGTTCTCCGCCACCATCACGAACGCGCCGGGACCGCCGATCACGTTGCGACGATAGTATTCGCCGAGCCCGCCCGGCGGATTGGTGTGCTCGGGATTCCACGGCAGCGGCGAGTCGCTCAGGATCACCAGCCCGTTCACCGTCACGCCCTTCGCGGTCACCTCGTCGCGCACCGATGCGATGTCGCGCCCGGAATTGTTGGTGCCGTCGCCCGACACGTCGATGGTGCGGCGTGCCGCCTTGTAGGGCGAGCGCTCGAGCTGCGCGAATGAGAACTCGAGCCCGGCGCTGATCGAGGTGCGGTCGGCGAACGAGCGCGGCAATTCGAGCATCTGGTCGCCGATCTTGCGCGCGGAAGCCGCGTCGCTGACGACGGTCCAGTCGATAACCAGCTTCAGCGAGGTCGCGCCCGACCATTCGACGAAGCAGATCGCGATCTTGCCGTGCGGACCCGACTGAATCGCCTCGATCACGCGCCGGTTAGACAGCGCCGCGGCGTAACCCTGGCGCTGCAGCTCGAACTTGCGCGTGTCGACGCTGCGCGAGACGTCGGAGGCGAGCACCAGCAGCAGATCGACATCCTGTGCGCGCGCCGCTGCGTTGACGGCGATCAGCGCGACGAGGCCGAGGATGGCTCGGATGAACAGGGACATAGCACCCTCCATACGCTGCAAGCCTATACGATTCCCCGGCGGGCGCCATTGAGGCGCGTGGTTCCGGCGCCGTTAACCCCGGCGCCAGGTCATAGATTGACCAAATTTGCATTCCAGTGTACTTTATATCACAAAGTTAAAGCGGGCACGCGGATGAAAGACCTGGAGCGGGCGCTGGCGGACATCACGGCGATCCGCAGCCAGATGGCGCGCGGCACCCAGTTCCGCGGCTACGGGCCGGTGACGGTCGCGACCACCGGACTGCTCGCGTTGCTCGCGGGCGCGCTGCAGGCGCTGTACCTGCCGGATCCCGCCGCCACGCCGCTCTCCTATCTCCTGCTCTGGGCCGGCATGGCGGCGATCGCCGTGCTGTTCACCGGCGCCGAGATGATCGCGCGCTCGCGCCGCGAGCACGGCGGGCTCGCCGACGAGATGCTCTACCAGGCGGCCGAGCAGTACATCCCGGCCGGCGTCGCCGGCACGCTGATCACCGTGGTGATCTATCGCTACGCGCCCGACGCGCTGCCGCTGCTGCCCGGCCTGTGGCAGATCGTGTTCAGTCTCGGTGTGTTCGCGTCGTGCCGCTCGCTGCCGCGCGGCATGTTCGCGGTCGGCGTGTGGTATCTCGCTGCGGGCCTGGCGGCGCTCGCGCTCGCCGGCAGCGCGCCGTTCGCCGCGCTCGCGATGGCGATTCCGTTCGGCGTGGGCCAATTCCTGATGGCGTTCGTGCTCTATCGCGCGACCGGAGGCGACGATGACGAAGAGTAAGACAGAAGGGCGCTTCGCCTACGAAGGGCTCGATCGCGTCATCCACGAGAAGGCGCGCCTCAGCGTGCTAACCTCGCTGGTGGCGCATCCCAAGGGGCTGGTATTCGGCGATCTGAAGCAGATGTGCGGTCTCACCGACGGCAATCTCTCGCGTCATCTGCAGGTGCTGCAGGAGGCCGGGCTGGTCGCGATCGAGAAGGGCTACGACCACAACCGGCCGCAGACGATCGTGCGCATCTCGCCGCAGGGCAGGCAGCGCTATCTCGAATACCTCGAAGTGCTCGAGCAGGTGGTTCGCGACGCGGCGAGCGCCGCAAAGGGTGCGGGTGCAGCGAATCTTCGGAAGCTTAAACCGGCTTGAAAAAATTTTGCGAGGAAGCTTTACAATGCAAAGTACTCTCGGAGCTCAAGACAAGATCCACGCCGCCATCATCATGGACGGCAACGGCCGCTGGGCCGAGCGGCGCGGCCTGCCGCGCAGCGCCGGACACCGCGAAGGCATCGAGGCGGTGCGTCGCACGGTCGAGGCTGCGCCCGAGCTCGGCATCGGCGCGCTGACGCTGTTCGCGTTCTCGGCCGACAACTGGCGGCGGCCTCCGCTCGAAGTGGAAGTCTTGATGCTGCTGCTGCGCCGGTATCTGCGGCGCGACGTGCACCGTCTCGCCGACAACGGCGTGCGGCTGCGGGTGATCGGCCGGCGCGACCGGCTGCCGGATGGGCTCGCCGATGAAATCGCGGCCGCCGAGGCGGCCTGCGCACGGGGTACGCGGCTCGCGCTCAACGTCGCGCTCGACTATTCGGCGCGCGACGCGATCGCCAATGCCGCCGCGACCTGGCTCGGCGACGACTCGCCCGGCCGTGCGGCGTTCGGGAATCTCCTGGCGTTCCAGGGCCACGGCACCGGGCGCGACGTCGACCTGATGATCCGCACCGGCGGCGAGAAGCGGCTGTCGGACTTCCTGCTGTGGGAGTGCGCCTACGCGGAATTGCTCTTCACCGACACGATGTGGCCGGACTTCGGCCGCGAACACCTGCGAGTTGCATTGAGCGAATTCCGCACGCGCGAGCGCCGCTTCGGCGGCCTCGTGACGGCGGCCGAATAAACCAGAGAGGAGCCCGATGACTGACACGCCACTCGATCCGTTCGGCCCGCAACGCGCGCCGCGGCCCGAACCGCAATACGTGCCGCGGCTCGACTACACCTCGCTGTCGCTGCACAAGATCGCGCTGATCGCCGGGTTAGCGATCGCAACCATCCTGCCGAACCTGTTCATCTCCAACCTGATCGAGGAGCGCGAGACGCGCCAGGCCGGCGTGCGGCAGGAGTTCACGCGCAACTGGGGACCGGAGCAGAGCCTTTACACGCCGCTGCTCGTAATTCCCTACCAGGCCGGCGAGCGACCGCGCCAATACGTCAAGATCACCCCGACGCGGCTCGAGCTTGCGGCGGCGCTCAGTCCGCAGGAGCGCAAGCGCGGCCTGTTCCAGGCGACCGTGTATGACGCGAGCATCGACATGCAGGGCGCCTTCGTGGTGCCGGCCGAGGCGCGCCTGCGCGATCTCGTCGCCGACAAGGAGGGGCGCTTCCTGTGGGGCGAGGCCGCGGTCGTGTTCGGCGCGGCGTCGAACCTCACCGGGCTGCGCGCGACCGACAGCATCACGGTCGCGGGCAGCGAGCGGCAGCTGATGCCGTGCCTGGAAGCGCTGCGCGCCGAGCAGGTCTGCCGCGGCGCCGCGCTGGTGATCGCGAGCGCGCCGCTCTCGGCTCCGCTCTCCGACGGCGTGCGCGTGCCGTTCAAGTCGACCGTGAGCCTGCGCGGCACCGCCTCGTTCGCGGTGCAGTTCGCCGGCAAGGAGCTGGCCGCGACCTTCCGCTCGCCGTGGCCGAGCCCGAGCTTCAACGGCAACACGCTGCCGACCGATTCCACCGTCTCGGCCGACGGCTTCCAGGCCAACTGGCAGACCATGGAGTTCGGCTCGCCGCGCATCGCGTCATCGCCGGCCGTGTTCGACGCCGCGATGTGGCGCGGCGCGACCATCGGCGTCGAGCTGATCGAGGCGACGCCGACCTACCGCATGATCAATCGCGTGGCGAAATACGGGCTGCTGTTCGTGGTGCTGGCGTTCGCGACCTATTTCTTCTTCGAGGTGCTGTCGCGGCTGCGCATCCACATCGTGCAATACGGCCTGCTCGGTCTCTCGCTCTCGCTGTTCTCGCTGCTGCTGCTCTCGCTCGCCGAGCCGATCGGCTACACCGCCGGCTATCTGGTCGCGGCCGGGCTCGTGCTCGCGCAATCCACGCTCTACACCGCGGCGGTGGCGCGGCGCGTCCTGCCGGCGTGCGTATTCGCCCTGATCCTGGCGAGCCTGTTCGGCTTCATCTACGTGCTGCTCGGGATGGAAACCTACTCGCTGCTGATCGGCGCGCTCGCGCTGTTCGTGGTGGTGTCGGCGCTGATGGTGCTGACGCAGATGGTGAAGTGGCCGGGCAGGGTGGAGGCGGCGACGGCGTCGGTGTGACGGGGCCACGAGCGCGGTCTCTTTCCCTCTCCCCGTGAAACGGGGAGAGGGTGCCGAGGACCGTAGGTCCGAGGCGGGTGAGGGGCTCTTGCCAATTTGCTCCAGCCCCTCACCCGGCTCGCGTTGCTCGCCACCCTGTCCCCGCTTTGCGGGGAGAGGGAAGAAGCGCCGCCTTCACGATCCACTCGCGGAACGCCGCGAACGCCGGCTCGTGCTCGCGTGACGCGCGATAGACCAGATACCAGCCGGCATCCTTCGGCACCGACTGCGCGAACGGCGTCACCAGCCGCCCGGCCGCGAGATCGTCGTCGATATAGGGGCGCACGCCGATCGCCACGCCGATGCCGTCGGCGGCGGCCTGCTGCGCGTGGCCGTAGTAGTCGAACTTCGGTCCGTTCGGCTGCAGGCCCGACAGCCCGACCGCTTTGAACCAGCGCGGCCAGTCGTCGGCGGCGTGGGTGACGCGCAACAACGTAACGCCCTTCAGATCCTCCGGCCGCTTCAGCCGTTCGCCCAGCGCGGGCGAGCAGACCGGCGTGAGGTCCGCCTTGAACAGCGGCAGTGCGATCAGCCCGGGGAAATCGCCGTCGCCGAGCTTGATGCCGCAGGTCCAGTCGTCGCTGAACGGCAGCGCCTCGCCGCCGGTCGCGAAACGCACGTCGATGTCCGGCGCGTGCTTCTGAAAGTCCGCGAGGCGCGGAATGAGCCAGCGGATCGCAAACGTCGGCCCGACGCCCACCGTCAGCACGCGCGCGCTGCCCATCGCGGTCACCTGATCGGTCAGCGCCGCGAGCTGGTCGAACAGTTGCGTCAGCCCGGCCTGGTAGGCGCGCCCGGCCGGCGTCGGCACCAGGCGGTTGGCCTTGCGCTCGAACAGCGTGACCGCGAGCCGCGCCTCGAGCAGATGCACCATCCGGCTGACCGCGGCGGGGGTCACGTGCAGCTCGGCCGCAGCCTTAGCAAAGCTGCCGCTGCGGGCGGCGGCCTCGAAGGCCTTGATGCCGTTCATGAAGGGAAGTTGGCGCATATGACCATCAGGAAAGCTGAGGGTAGTGCAAAGATAACTCAGTTTGTGCCGCGCGTCCAAGAGGATCATGAGAATGGCGGGAGCACCGTCATGAGCCTGATCCTCACCGCCGTCGTTCTCGTCACCATGGTGGCGACCGCCTTTCTGTCCGGCATCTTCGGGATGGCGGGCGGACTGATCCTGATCGGCGTGCTGCTCGTCATCCTTCCCGTGCCGGAAGCCATGATGCTGCACGGCGTCACGCAGATGGCGTCGAACGGCTGGCGCGGGCTCTTGTGGATCAAGCATGTGCGCTGGAGCGCGATCGGCGCTTACCTCGCCGGCTGCGCCGCCGCGCTGCTGGTGTGGTCGCTGTGGCGCTACGTGCCGAGCAAGGCGGTGGCGCTGCTGCTGCTCGGCGGCGCGCCGTTCCTCGTGCGGCTGGTGCCGGCGCGGTTCAAGCCCGATCCGGAAAGCATCGTGCAGGGCACGCTTTACGGCGTGATCTGCATGACGCTGCTGCTGCTCACCGGCGTCGCCGGCCCGCTGCTCGACTCGTTCTTCCTCGGGGGCAAGCTCGACCGGCGCGAGATCATCGCCACCAAGGCCGTGTGCCAGATCTTCGGCCATGCCGCCAAGCTGTTGTACTTCGGCGCCGTGATCGATCAGGCCGCAGGCGTCGATCCGGTGGTGGCAGGGCTCGCGATCGCGGCCTCGATGCTCGGCACGACGCTCGCGGCAAAAGTGCTGGAACGGATCAGCGACGCCCAGTTCCGCGTCTGGTCGAACCGGATCATCACCGGCGTGTCGGGCTATTTCGTCGCCTACGGCTGTTACGTTTTCGCCGTGGCGGGATTAAAGTGAGCGCGGAGACAGCCATGAGCCAGGCCACCATTCTCGACCCGCTGGTGCTCGACTTCGTCGAATGGATCGCCAAGGAGCCGCGCGCCTATGCCGACGTGCTCGACGCGTGGCGCACGTCGTGTCCGCGCCTCACCGTGTGGGAAGATGCGATCGACCGCGGGCTGGTGATGCGCAAGCCGGTGCCGGGACAGAGCCGCACGCGGGTGGAAGTGACCGCTGCGGGCGAGCGGTTTTTGCGCGAGCATCACAGGCTGAGCTAGCCCCGCTCGTCCCCGCGAAAGCGGGGACCCAGGGGCCAAGTACTGGATGCCCGCTTTCGCGGGCATGAGCGGAATAACTAGCTCAGCTTCAACAACCGCTTCGCGTTGCCCGACATGATGCGCGCGCGTGATGGCGCGTCGAGATCGAGCTTGTCCACCGCCGCGATCGTCTTGGCGATCGGGCCGAGCGGTGCGTCGGTCGCGAACACCACTTTATCCGCGCCGAAGAAATCGAGCCCGCACTGCAGCCCGTTGCCGGCGCCGAACAGCGCGGTGTCGGCATAGAAGTCGTGGAAATAATCGAGGTGCGGGCGCTTCAGCGACGGCAAAATCTTCGAATAGTCCTCGTCCGAGGTGCGCGCGCCAAGCACCTCCATGCCGGCGCCGATGCGCGCGTCGAAAAACGGGATCATGCCGCCGCCGAGGTGATGCGTGACGATCTTCAGGTTCGGATGCCGGTCGAACACACCGGAAAACACCAGCCGCGCCATCGCGACGCTGGTCTCGTAGGGCCAGCCGAAGCACCACCACATCTCGAAGCGCGACTTTTGCTCCGCCGCATAGTCCGGCATCGCGGCGGTGCGCGCCGGATGCAGCCAGATCGGCAGATCGTGCTGCGCCATCGCGGCGAACACCGGCCGAAATCGCTCCTCGTCGAGCGGATGCCCGGCGATGTTGGTGAAGATCTGGATGCCGCGCGCGCCGAGTTGCGTGATCGCACGCTCGGCTTCCTTCAGCGCGCCATCGACATCGTCGAGCGACACCGCGGCAACGAACGCCGGGAAACGCCGCGGATGCGCGGCGCACAGCTCCGCCATCGCGTCGTTGGCGACGCGCGCGAGCTGCGCCGCGGTCGCGCCCTGCGCGATCTCCTCCAGCGGCGGGTTCGGCAGCGAGATCACCTGCGCGTAGTCGCCGATCTCGTCCATTTCGGCAAAGCGCAGATCGAGATCGAACAGCTTTTTCACGCCGCGCAGCCGCGCGCCGATGTTTTCCAGCTTGGGCGAGACGCGCGACATCTCCCGGAAGAAGCGATCCGGGAGGATGTGCGTGTAGATGTCGATGATCATCGGCGTTCAGTCCTCATCCTGAGGAGCGTCGCCATAGCGCGTCGTAGACGCGCGTAAACGCGCTTGAGGCGACGCGTCTCGAAGGATGGCTGCAAGTTCGGTGCGTGGGCCATGGTTCGAGACGACTGCCGATGCTCACGCACCGGCAGTCTCCTCACCATGAGCTCCAAGCTCAATTCTGCAGCATCCGCTTCACGCCGGCGGCGGCCGCCGCATCCGAGATCACCTTGATCTGGGTGTCGATCTCCTTCGCGAACTCGTCCGGCCCGCCGGGACGCACGATCTGCGCCGTGGCGTTGATCTTGGCGGCGATCTCGGGATCGCTCGCCGCCTCCTTGATGTCGGCCGCGATGCGGTTCTTCAGGTCGTCCGGCATGCCCTTGATGCCGAACAGGCCGATCAGCCCGTCGACCGCAAGCTGCGGATGCTTCGCCTCCACGGCGGTCGGCACGTCCGGCATGATCGGCGGCCGCTCGTTGTTGGTCACCGCGATGATCTTGACCTTTCCGGCCTGGACCTGCGGCCGCATGATCGCGAGCGCCGCGACGTAGAGCTGGATGCGCCCTTCGGCGAGATCGTTCAGCGCCTGCACGCCGTCGCGGTACGGCACCTTGGTGATCTGCACGCCGGCCGTCTTGAGATAGCCCGCGAGCACGAAATCGATCGCTCCGGTGGTGCCGGCAGAGTTGAGCTTGCCGGGCTCCGCCTTGGCGCGCGCGATCAACTCGTCGAGCGTATTGATGCCGAGCGAGGCCGGCACGCCGACCGCGACGATCGTGTTGCTGACGCGCGCGATCGGCACCAGGTCCTTCAGCTCGTAAGGCAGCTTCTCGTGCAGGAACGGATGCGCCGTGAAGGTCGAGGTCGGCGCCATCAGGAACGTGTGGTCGTCATTCGCCGCCGTGAATGCCGTGATCGCCACGATCGCGTCACCGCCCGGCTTGTTCTCGATCACGACCGGCTTGCCCCATTTCTGCGACAAGCGGTCGGCGATCAGCCGCGAGCCGATATCGACGCCCGATCCCGGCCCGAGCGGCAGGATGAAGCGCACCGAGCGCTGCGGCCAGGCCGATGATTGGGCGAAAGCGGGTGCGGCGCCGAGCGCCAATGTTGCGAGCGCTGCCAGCGCGAGATGTCGGCGGTTCATGCGTTCTCCCTCCGGAATGTTTCTTGTGTCGCCCGTTGGCGCGGAATTTAGCCAGTCGGGCAGGGCCGGTCCATGCGTCATTGTGTGGACGCGTTTCATTTACGCATGGCCTTTTCGAAAAACCGGGAGCCACTTTTCCGGGCCATACTATCGTTCCTCCGGCGGCTTGACGTGACGGAACGAATACAGGAGCGCGAGATCGTAGACGATCTTGAGCACGCCGCAGGCGATGAGCGGCAATCCGGCGACGGGGGTCGCGAGCAGTGCGCCGGTCAGCGCCGGGCTGATCGAGGAAGCGAGGCCGCGCGGCACTGCGGTGACGCTGGCGGCCGCGGTGCGTTCCGCCGGGGTGACGACCGCCATCACGTAGGAGGTGCGCGTCGGCACATCCATCTGCGACAGCGCGGAGCGTGCGAGCAGCAGCGCGAGCGCGACGATCAGGTTCGGGGCGAACACCGCCAGAATGAGAAACAGGCTCGACGGGATGTGCGTGAACACCATGGTGTTGACGAGGCCGATGCGCTTCGACAGCCAGGCCGCCACTGGAAACGAAAACGCGCCGAGCGTGCTCGACCAGAAGAAGAACAGGCTCGCGCCGCTGAGCGAGAGGTCGAAGCGCTCGAACAGCCAGAGCGCCAGCATCGACTGCACCGCGAGGCCGCCGGCGAACGAATCGAGGCTGAACAGCGCGGCGAGCTTGTACACCGTGCCGCGCGAGGGCCCGAGTGGCGTCGAGGGTGTCTCGCGCATCTCGACATGCGGCAGGTGGCGGTAGAGCGCCGCGCTGGCGAGCCCGAGCACCGCGTAGAGCAGAAACATCAGCTTGAACGCGGTCACCTGCGCGACGCCGGTCCAAGCGAGCGCGTCGGGCGTCGCTGCAGCGAGCGAACCGGCCGCGCCGGCGAGCGCGCCGGTCAGGCTGTAGCGCGCGAATGCCGCCGTTCGCTCGCGATCGGCGACGCCGCGCGCCAGCATCGCGTGCTCGAGCGGGACCAGCACGCCCGAGTCTCCGGTCGACGGATTGATCGTGCCGAAGAACGCGACCGCCAGCACGACGGCGATGTGCTCGCTCGCCGGGAACGCGAACCCGGTCAGCGCGACCAGCGCGGCGCCGGCGAGCAGCAGGTTGCGCAGGTCGTGGCGCGGGGCGAAGAAGCCGACGGCCAGCGTCAGCACCGCGGAGCCGAGCAGCGCCGCGGTCGCCACGATCCCGATCTGCAGCGTGCTGTAGCCGATCGCGCTGAGATAGGCCGGCAGGATGATGACCGCGAAGCCGTCGCCGAAGCCGCGCAGGCCGCGCGCCGCGTAGAGCAGGCGCACGTCGGTGGCGGTCGAGAGGGACGGGTTGCCGGACGAAGTCATGGGGCCGCCAAACATGTCTCATCTCCCGAGGTGGAGCGAGACAACACTCGGCTGCAAGAGCTCACCAGGCGGTTGTCGGAGACCCGGAGCGTTGTGCTTAGCACGTGCACCGCGCGCTTGCTACATGGCGTAGCCCGCAAGAGCGCAGCGACATCCGGGTCGGGCGAATCCCGGGTTTCGCTTCCGCTCAACCCGGGCTACGTGCTAACGATGGCTCTCCGGGTCT
>DATEKY010000856.1:0-4726 GCA_035277225.1 Xanthobacteraceae bacterium | reverse complement strand
CGCCGAGCGACTTCAGCGCGCCTTCGATTGCCTTGCCTTGCGGGTCGAGCACCCCGGATTTCAACGTAACGACGACGCGCGCTTTCATGGGCCTTGGATCTTCAGCCTTTCACCAGCACCGGACCGGTGCCCTGCGGCCGCTCGCCTTCCGCCATGATGCCGAGGCGCTTCGCCACCTCGGTGTAGGCCTCGAGCAGTCCGCCGAGGTCGCGGCGAAAGCGGTCCTTGTCGAGCTTCTCGTTCGACTTGATGTCCCACAGCCGGCAGCTATCGGGCGAGATCTCGTCCGCCACCACGATGCGCATCACGTCGTTTTCCCACAGCCGCCCGGTCTCCATCTTGAAGTCGACGAGGCGGATGCCGACGCCGAGGAAGAGGCCAGAGAGGAAGTCATTGACGCGGATCGCCAGCGCCATGATGTCGTCGATCTCCTGCGGCGTCGCCCAGCCGAAGGCGGTGATGTGCTCTTCCGACACCATCGGGTCGTTGAGCTGATCGTTCTTGTAATAGAACTCGATGATCGAGCGCGGCAGCTGCGTGCCCTCGTCGATGCCGAGGCGCGTCGCGAGCGAGCCGGCCGCGACGTTGCGCACCACGACTTCGAGCGGAATGATCTCAACCTCGCGGATCAACTGCTCGCGCATGTTGAGCCGCTTGATGAAGTGCGTCGGCACGCCGATCTCGTTCAGGTGCTGGAACACGTATTCCGAGATGCGGTTGTTGAGCACGCCCTTGCCGTCGATGACTTCGTGCTTCTTCGCATTGAAGGCGGTCGCGTCGTCCTTGAAATGCTGGATCAGCGTTCCAGGCTCCGGTCCTTCATAGAGGACCTTCGCCTTGCCTTCATAGATGCGGCGACGGCGGCTCATCGGGGTGTACCGTGGCTTGAGGAAATCCATGTGATGCCGTGACTCCGGTTAACGCGGTGAAGCCGGCGGCGGCGCGACCGGGCGGCGCGACTCGAAACGCTTAAAGACCTGCCCGACCGTACGGTCAACCTAGCGGATCGGAATGTGAAGCACAATCGCCGCACCATGGCCCGATTCCGGCGGCGTCGTGCCGCGCTCGGCGATGTTGATTTGTCGATTTCCTCCCGATATGCAAGGCATGATTTTGTTTCCATCCGAACATCTTTGCGAGGCGACGATGACCACCTTCGACAAGCGCGAGGAAGGCTTCGAGAAGAAGTTCGCTCACGACGAGGAGCTGCGCTTCAAGGCGAACGCGCGGCGCAACAAGCTCCTCGGGCTGTGGGCCGCCGACAAGCTCGGCATCGCGGCGGGCGACGCCGCCAACGCCTACGCGAAGGAAGTCGTCATGGCCGACTTCGAGGAATCCGGCGACGACGACGTGTTCAAGAAGGTGCGCAAGGATTTCGACGCCAAGGGCGTGGCCATGTCCGATCCGGACCTGCGCCGCACCATGGTCGACCTGATGGAAAAGGCGATCGCCGAGATCAAGGCGAGCGGCTGACCTGACACGCTGATGCCCGCGATTCCGGGATTCTCCCTCGCCGCGCGCCTGCGCGCAGGCGAGATCGTGCATTCCGCGTGGTGCGGACTCGGCGCGCCGATCGTCGCGGAAATGATCGCGCGCGACGGCTTCAGCACCGTCACGCTCGATGCACAGCACGGGCTGTGGGACTTCGCATCGATGCGCGACGCCATCGTGGCGATCCGCGACGGCGGCGCGGCGCCGATGGTGCGCGTCGCGCTGAACGATTTCGGCACCGTGAGCCGCCTGCTCGACGTCGGCTGCGAGGGCATCATCGCGCCCTTCATCAACACGGCTGCCGATGCCCGCGCATTCGCGGCAGTCGCGAAGTATCCGCCGCTCGGCGAGCGCAGCTTCGGGCCGATGCGCGCGATGGCGCTCACCGGCATTGCGAACCCGCGGGACTATGTGGCGCAGGCCAACGACAATGTCGTCGCGCTGGCGATGATCGAGACGCGTGCTGCGGTCGACAACATCGAGGCGATCGCGGCGACGGACGGCATCGACGGGCTGTTCCTCGGCCCGGTCGACATGGCGCTGACGTTGTCGGACGGCAAGACGCTCGACGCCGACGCGCCGGAGGTCGATCGCGTGCTCGAGCGCATCATCAAGGCAACGAAGGGCACGGGCAAGATCGCCGGCACCTATTGCTTCGAAGCCGAGCAGGCGGCGGCGTTCGAGAAACGCGGCGTGCGCTTCTTCCTGATCGGCAGTGACACCGCGTTCCTGCGCGGCGGTACCGGTGCAGCCCTTCGGGCGCTGAAGCGCTGACTACTTCAGCGTGACGACCATCGTCATGCTGCCGGCGACCATGTAGCCCTCGCCCATACCGCCTGCCACTTGCCCGACTTGCCGGCTGAGATTGACGTTGATCGCTTCGAGCCGGCAGGTACGCGCGAGCACATCCTCGAGCACCCCGCACTCGCGGCTCGCGATCTGGTAGATCATCCGCCGTGCGCGGTCGCGCAGTTGATCGGCTGCCTCGCCCTCCCCGCTCGGGCCCGGCATGAAGACGTTGATCGAGGTCTGCACGCGGACCTGCCCGCCCCGGCTTTCCGTGCTGCCGCTGCTGCCCTGGACGACCATACGTTCTCGCACGAGCGGATTGATCTCCTGAGCGTTCGCGACCAGCGGAGCGGACACCAGCGCGAGGAGCATGAGGGACAGTATGCTGAGCAAGCGGAATTGTGACATCGGCGCTCTCCTGCAAGGACGCCGCTCATTATCGCCGTCCGATTGCATCGCCATTAGGGCAATCGGAACAATTCACGATCCGGTGGTTACGATTCGGCAGCCTTGTGCGCGACTTCCACGGCCAATCTCTCGAGCGCGGCCGCGATGTCGCGCTGCAGATCGGCCGTACGGAACTCCAGCACGCGATAGCCGCGTTCGCCGAGCCAGCCGCGTTTGTAGGCGCGCGCCTTGGCGGCCTCGTCCGACTCCGCTTCGGGCACGATGTCGATCACCAGCCGCAGCGGGAACGAGACAAAGTCCGTGATGTGCGTCCCGACCGGCGTCTGCCGCTTGAAGCCGAGGTTGGCGAAGCGGCGATCCTTGGTGATGCCGTCCCACAGGCCCCGCTCCGCGTCGGTCGGATTGCGCCGCAACAACCGCGCCAACCCGCGCACCGGCCCGCGCTCGCCCGGCATCTTTCCGCTGCCCTGCTCGGCGAGCAGCGCGCGCAGCGCGCCCGCCTCGTGACTATCAAGGACACCACCTCGCGCGGGACCCTTGCGGCCCTCCGCGATGGTCATGATGACGCCATGCAGCGTCTGGATGTCCTGCTGCGTCGGCTGCATGCGCGAGAAGATGTTGCGCAGATTGATCTGCATCGTGTCGCGCTTGTCGGGTGGGCGGAAGAATTCGACCTTCTCCAGCTCGTGCTCGAGGTTCTCAAAGAAGGCGAGCAGCTGCTGGCGCGGCGCGGCGGGGGACTTCTGCGGCATCGTGAACGGCAGCGCGCCGCCCGACGCCAGCTTGAACCATTCGTAGGACACGATCGCCACCGCTTGCGCGAGATTGAGCGAGGCGAATGCCCGATTGACCGGCAGCGTGATGATACGGTCGGCGAGCGCGACCTCGTGATTTTCCAGCCCGTTGCGCTCGCGCCCGAACATCAGGCCGACGCTCTCGCCGGCGGCGACCTTCTCCGCCGCGAGCTGCGCCGCTGCGGTCGCATCGACGACGGGCTTCGCCTGATCGTGTGCGCGCGCTGTCGTGGCGAACACGAAGTTAAGGTCGCCGATCGCGGCTTCGGCCGTCTCGAATACCTGTACCCCGTCGAGCACGCGATCCGCGCCCGACGCCATCACGTAGGCGCGCTCGGCCGGCCATCCGCATTTCGGCGCGACCAGGCGCAGCCGCGACAACCCGAAATTCGCCATCGCGCGCGCCGCCGAGCCGATATTGTCGGCAAGCTGCGGCTCGACCAGGATCACGCACGGTCCCGGCTGCTCAACCCATCGTTTGGTCTTGTCGGTCCCGGCGCCGGGCATGCTGCAAGTCCTTGATCCGCAAGGGCCTATCGCGAGAGTGCGGGCGGCGTCAAACCGGGCGCGCTGCCCGAAAAGTCTCCTTCCGCCCCCTACCCGCCAATGCTATAGGCACGCCGGCCGGTGCGCTGCTTCGCGCGCGCCCGGCTCATTTCCCGCCTCATCGCGAAGTGTCGCGGCGACAAGCACGGCGACCATAAGGTGCAAGCATGCCAAATCTCGAAATCATGTGGACGAAGGTCGATGAAGCTCCGGCGCTGGCGACCTATTCGCTGCTGCCGATCGTCGAAGCCTTCGTCGGCGCGGCAGGCGTGTCGGTGACGCTGAAGGACATCTCGCTCGCCGGCCGCATCATCGCGAATTTCCCCGAGAAACTTAAGCCCGCGCAGCGGATCAACGACGAGCTCACTGAGTTGGGCGAGCTTGCGACGCGGCCCGAAGCCAACATCATGAAGCTGCCCAACATCTCCGCCTCGATCCCGCAGCTCAGGGCCGCGATCAAGGAACTGCAGGGCAAGGGCTACGACGTTCCGGACTATCCGGACAATCCGGCAACGGACGCCGAGAAGGAGATCAAGGCGCGCTACGCCAAGGTGTTCGGCAGCGTCGTCAACCCGGTGCTGCGCGAGGGCAATTCCGACCGCCGCGCCGCCGGCGCCGTCAAGCAGTACGCCCGCGACAATCCGCACAAGATGGGCGCCTGGAGCTCCTCGTCCAAGTCGCATGTGGCCTACATGCCG
>DATEKY010000855.1:0-4890 GCA_035277225.1 Xanthobacteraceae bacterium | reverse complement strand
CTCGATCCTCGGCCCCGAAGCGGCGCTCTATCGGCTCACCGGAAAGATGGAGCCGCGCGTCGGCAGCCGCTCCAACAACACCGCGCCGCGCAACGTGTACGAGACCAAGGACGGCCGCTTTATCGCCATTTCGGCGTCGATCCAGAGCATGGCGGAGCGGCTTTATCGTGCGATCGGCCGCGCCGACATGATTAGCGACCAGCGCTTTCGCACCAACACCGACCGCGTGAAGAACATCGACGAGGCGGAGCGCCCGGTTGCCGAATTCATCAGGGCGCGCACGCTCGCCGACAATCTCGCCGTTTTCGAGCAGGCCGAAGTCACCGCCGCGCCGGTCTACGACATCGACCAGTTCATCGCCGACCCGCACGTGCAGGCGCGCGAGATCGTGACTGAGTTGCCCGACGACGAGATGGGCGCGGTGCCGATGCATGCGGTGGTGCCGCGCCTTTCCGGTACGCCGGGCGAAATCCGCACGGCGGCGCCGGCGCTTGGCGAGCACAATAAAGAGATTTTGGGCGGACTCGGGCTGAGCGACGCCACGATCGACGACCTGCGGGAACGGAAGGTGATATGAGCGACACGCGCAAGCTTCCGGTCTGGCGTTCGGCGCTCTACGTGCCGGCCAACGTGCCGCGCTTCATCGACGGCGCGCACAAGCGCGGCGCCGACGCGATCATCGTCGACCTGGAAGACAGCGTGCCGATCGCCGAGCGCCCGGCGGCGCGGCGCGACCTGATCGCCACCGCCGAGAACGTCGCGCGCGGCGGCGCCGACGTGATCGTGCGCATCAACCGGCCGTGGCGCCAGGCGATGCTCGATCTCGAGGCCGCCATCCATCCGCGCGTCAAAGCGCTCGCGGTCACCAAGGTCGACAGCGCGGATCACATCCGGCTGGTCGGCGAAGTGGTCAGCGAGCTCGAGGCCGAGCGCGGCATGGCGGTCGGCAGCACCAAGTTCACCGCGATGATCGAGACCGCCGACGCCTGGTTCCGCATGCCGGAGATCGCCAAGGCCGATCCGCGCATCGTCGCGCTTACGCTCGGCGGCGAGGATTTCGCGCTCTCGGTCGGCATGCTGCCGACCGCCGAGGCGCTGTTCATGCCCAAGCAGACTTTATGCATCGCGGCGCGCGCGGCCGGCATCCTGCCGCTCGGCTTCATCGGCACGGTCGCGGACTACAAGGACCTCGATGCGTTCCGCGAGACGGTGCGGCGCTCGCGCCGGCTCGGCTTCCGCGGCGCCTCGGTGATCCATCCGGCGCAGATCCCGATCCTGAACGAGGAGTTCGCGCCGTCCGCCGACGAAGTGGCCTCGGCACGCAAGATCGTGGCGGCTTACGACGAAGCGGTCGCGGCGGGGCGCGGCTCGATCTCGGTCGACGGCAAGATGGTCGATGTGCCGGTGGTGCTGCGCGCGCAGGAGGTGCTGGCGATCAGCGCGGCGATCAAGGAACGCGAGGGAAGAAGGACGACGTAGATGAGCCTGCCCGAATATGAGCTTTTCGCGATCCGCTACGCGATGCGCAACGCCAAGCGCACCGAGCACTTCATCGGGGGCGACCCGCACGACGCGCCGATGCCGATGGACTATTTCCTCTGGGTCGCGAAGGGGCCGGAGCGCACGTTCGTGATCGACACCGGCTTTACCGCCGAGGTCGCCAAGAAACGCGGCCGCACGCACCTGCGCGATCCGATCGAGGCGCTGAAGCTGATCGGCGTCGACGGCGACACCGTGCAGGATGTGATCCTGACCCACCTGCATTACGACCACGTCGGCAATTTCCACCGCTTCCCGCAGGCGCAATTCCACCTGCAGGAGACGGAGCTGCACTATGCGGTCGGACGCCACATGCGCTATCCGCGGCTCGCGCATTCGTTCGAGGTCGAGGACATCGTCGGCGTGGTGCGGCTCAACTACGCCAAGCGCGTTCTTTTCTACAACGGCGGCGCCGAGCTCGCGCCCGGCATCACGCTGCATCCCGTCGGCGGCCATTCGATGGGGCTGCAGTTCGTGCGCGTCCATACCAAGCGCGGCTGGGTGGTGGTCGCCTCCGACACGACGCATTTCTACGAGAACATGATGACCGGACGGCCGTTCACCACCGCCTTCCACATCGGGTTGATGCTGGAGGCCTTCGACACCCTGCGCGCGCAGGCACCGACGCCGCAGCACATCGTGCCCGGCCATGACCCGCTGGTGATGAAGTTCTACCCGCCTCCGAGCCCGGAACTCGCCGGCATCGTGGCGCGGCTCGATGTCGCGCCGGACGACGCGGAGCTCTCCAAAATCGGGTCGTAGCGCGGGCCACCGCCCAATGTTAGGCTCCCGCCGCTTTTTGGAGGGGAGAACAACAAATGTCGCTACAATCGCTGAACCGCCGCCGTTTCCTGGCCACCTCCGCGCTCGGCGCCGCCGCGCTCGCAACTCCTGCCGTGCTGCGCGCGCAGGGGGCGCCCGTGAAGGTCGGCATCCTGCAGCCGGTGTCCGGCGCGATGTCGTATTCGGGCCAGCAGGGACGCATCGGCGCGACGTTCGCGCTGGAGGAAATCAACGCGGCCGGCATCAAGGCGCTCGGCGGCGCCAAGATCGAGCCGGTGTTCGGCGACGCGCAGTCGACCCCGGACGGCGGCAGCGCCGAAGTGGAGAAGATGAATGCGGCCGGCTGCGCCGCGGTGGTCGGCGGCTATGTCTCGTCGATCTGCCTCGCGGCGAGCCAGACTGCGGCGCGTTACGACCTGCCCTACATCGTCGACGTCGGCGTCGCCGACTCGATCGTGACACGCGGTCTGAAGAACACGTTCCGTTTCGGCCCCGGCTTCGGGCTTATCTCGAAGGCGGCGATCGACAATCTGATCACGCTCAACGACGCGGCCGGCAAGGTCGCGAAGACCGTGATGATCGTGCACGAGGATTCGGCGTTCGGCTCGGGCCTCGCCAAGCTGCTCAACACGCAGCTGCCCGAGAAGGGCTTCCAGGTGCTGGAGACGATCTCGCACCCGACGCCGACACGCGACTTCAACAACGTGGTCACGAAAATCCGCGCCGCCAAACCGGACCTCGTGATCCCGGCCAACTACTACAATGAGTACGTCCTGCTCGCGCGCACGATGCAGCAGCAGAAGGTGCGGCCGAAGGCGATCTACTCCATCCTCGGCGGGGCTGCCTCGTCCTACAAGTTCGTGAAGGAATTCCCCGAGGCTGCACAGTACATCATGGACTGCAATCACTGGTTCGATCCGAAGAACCCGAAGGCGCTGGAGCTGAAGAAAAAGGTCGAGGCGAAGGGCGAGTTCTATACCTACGAGGTCTACATGAACTATACGGCCGTGCTGCTGCTTGCCGACGCGCTCGAGCGCGCCGCGAGCGCGGACCGCCCGAAGATCATCGCGGCGCTCGAAAGTTCGACCTTCGCGGGCCACGTGATGCCCTATGGCCCGACCAAGTTCGTCAACGGACAGAACCAGGGCGCCGCGCCGGTGAACACGCAGGTGCTCGGCAACGACATCCAGGTGATCTTCCCGGCGTCGTTCGCGTCGGCGAAGGCGGTGTTCCCGATGCCGGCGTGATCCACAGGATGTCATCCCGGCCGAGCGTAGCGAGAGCCGGGATCCATGCTGCCCAAGTCATGCTTGTTGATAGATGGATCCCGGATAGCCGCGTGCCGCGGCTTCCGGGATGACAGCTGAGCATGCTCTCCCCCATCATCCTCATCCCGGCGATCCTCAACGGGCTCCTCACCGGAGCCGTCTACGCGCTGATCGCGCTCGGCCTCACGCTGATCTACGGCGTGCTGCACATCATCAACTTCGCGCACGGCGCGCTGCTCACTGCCGCGATGTTCGCGGCCTTCTTCGCGCACAAGCTGCTCGGGCTCGATCCCTATCTCGCGGCGGTCGGCCTGACGCCGCTGTTCTTCTGTCTTGGCTACGGACTGCAGCGCTTCATCATCGGACCGGCCGCGCACGGCGAGGACCGCAACATCCTGCTGGTCACACTCGGCCTCGCAGTGGTGATCGAGAACGCGCTGCTCTACGCGTTCCGCGCCGACACGCGCACCATCAATCTGTCGTATGGCTTCAGCGTGGTCGAGGTCGGACCCGCGTTCCTCAGCCTGCCGCGCGTGATCGGCTTCGGCATCGTGGTCGCGGTTGCGATTGCGCTGTGGCTGCTGATGCAATGGACCGACACCGGCAAGGCGATCCGTGCGGTCGCCAAGGAAAAACTCGGCGCCGAGCTGTCGGGCATCGACGTGGCGCACATCTACGCGATGACGTTCGGCATCGGCACCGCGTGTCTCGCGATCGCCGCCTGCCTGCTGCTGCCGACCTACTACGTCAACCCGCATGCCGGCAGCGCCTTCGTTCTGATCGCGTTCACGATCGTCGTTCTCGGCGGCATGGGCTCGGTCGCCGGCGCATTGGTCGGCGGGCTGATCATCGGTGTCGTTAAAAGTCTCTCCGGCCTTTACCTCGGCGAGTCGCTCGGCCAGATCGGCATCTTCGTGATCTTCATCCTGGTGCTGCTGTTCCGCCCGAGCGGGCTGTTCGGGGAACGCGCGTGAAGGGCTATGCGCCGATAGCCGCCGCGGTCGCGCTGCTGGCGCTCGTGCCGCTGTTCACGTCGTCCAACGTCGTGCTCAATTTCATGGTGGTCGCGCTGCTGATCGCGCTGGTAGGGCAAGGCTGGAACGTGCTCGGCGGCTATGGCGGACAGTACTCGTTCGGCCACGCCGCGTTCTTCGGCACCGGCGCCTACGTCACCGCGATCCTGCAGGTGCACTACGGCGTCAACGCGTGGCTCGGACTGGTGATCGGCATCGCGGCCGGCGCCCTCGTCGGCGCGGTCACGGGCGCGCTCAGCTTCCGCTCCGGATTGCGCGGCTCGTAC
>DATEKY010000854.1:0-2045 GCA_035277225.1 Xanthobacteraceae bacterium | reverse complement strand
ACACCCGCGTCACGCGAAAACTGTTCGACCATTACGGCCTGTCGGCGCCGCTGACCCCCTATCACGACCACAACGCCGAAACCGCGCGGCCGAAAATCCTGCAGCGGATCGCCGCCGGCGACGCGGTGGCGCTGGTCTCCGACGCCGGGACGCCGCTCATTTCCGATCCGGGCTTCAAGCTGGTGCGCGACGCGGCGGCGGCGGGCCTTCCCGTCACGGCGGCGCCCGGCGCCTCGGCGGCCCTGATGGCGCTGACGGTCGCAGGCCTGCCGACCGATCGCTTTTTCTTCGAGGGCTTCCTGCCGTCGAAGCCCGCGGCGCGGCGCACGCGCATCGCGGAGCTCGCACGCATTCCGGCAACGCTCGTGCTCTACGAAAGCGGACCGCGGCTCGGCGAAGCACTGAGCGATCTCGCCGCAGGGCTCGGCGCGCGCGAGGCTGCGGTATGCCGCGAACTCACCAAGCTGCACGAGGAAGTCCGGCGCGGCACGCTCGAGACGCTGGCGCACGATTATGCGACGGGCGCCGAGACGCGCGGCGAGATCGCGATCGTGATCGCGCCGCCTGACGCGCCGGCGCCATCCGGCGCGGAGGAGATCGATGCGCTGCTGCGCGCGGCGCTGACGCGGGTGTCGCTCAAGGATGCGGTCGCCGAAGTCGCGGCCGCGACCGGCGAGCAACGCCGCGCGGTTTACAGCCGCGCGCTCGAACTGACCAAGACCGATGCCGCGCCGGAGTGACCCGAACGATGCCGCGCCGGAGCGCCAGGTCGCGTTCAAGTTCGGCCTGTCGGCGGAAAGCCGCGCCGCCGCCTACCTGATCGCGAAGGGCCATCGCATCGTGGCGCGGCGCTGGCGCAGCCCGGTCGGCGAGATCGACATCGTGGCGCGGCGGCGCGGCACACTGGTGTTCGTCGAGGTGAAGGCACGCGAGCGGCTCGACGACGCGGCCGAAGCGGTGATCCGGCGCCAGCAGCGCCGCATCATCGCGGCCGCCGAGGCGTGGCTCGCCGCTCACCCCGAGGATGCGAACCGCGACATCCGTTTCGACGTCGTGCTGGTCGCGCCGAAAAGCCTGCCGCGCCACATCATGGCGGCCTTCGACGCGAGCAACTGAGCCTGCTCTGACCCGAGTGAATCGATCCGCTCGTCCCCGCGAAAGCGGGGACCCAGAGCCCAAGGACTGGATTCCCGCTTGCGCGAGAATGAGCGGAGAGTGTTTCAAGGCCCGTGGATCAAACTCAAGCGGCCTTCGCCAGCGGACCGCTACGCAGCGCGACGAAGAAGTTCTGCACCTCCTCGGTGAGCCGCGTCGCCTCGGCCGAGAGCGATTGCGAGGCATCGAGCACAGAGCCGGCCGAGCGGGTGGTCTCTCCGATCGAGCCGTTCACGGTCGCAATGTTGTCGGCGAGGGTCTTGGTGCCCTGCGCCGCCAGGTTGGCGTTGCGCGAAATCTCGTGGGTGGCGGCGCCCTGCTCCTCAACCGCGCTGGCGATCGCGGTCGTGACCTTCTCGATCTGCTGCATCGAGGCCGCGACGTGGCGCACCGCTTCCACCGCGCTTTTTGTCGAGGTCTGGATTCCGGCGACCTGCTGCGCGATCTCTTCGGTCGCCTTCGCGGTCTGGTTGGCGAGCGACTTCACCTCCTGTGCCACCACGGCGAAGCCCTTGCCGGCTTCGCCGGCGCGTGCCGCCTCGATCGTGGCGTTGAGCGCCAACAGATTCGTCTGCGCGGCGATCGCTTGAATAAGGTCGACCACCGCGCCGATGCGCTGCGCCGCGGTCGCCAGTCCCTCGATCTCGGCGGCAGACGCCTCGGTGGTGGTTCCAGCCTCGCGCACCACGCTAGTCGCCTGGGCGACGTGACGGGCGATCTCCTGGATCGAGGCGGTCAGCTCTTCCGACGCCGCCGCGACGGTGTTGACGTTGCTGGCAGTGTCGTCGGAGGCGAGCGCCGCCGAGCCGGTCTGGTCGGCGGCAGTCGACGCGACGCCGGTCAGCTTCCGCGCGGTCGAGCGCATGGTGTCGGCGTTCTCCCCGACGGCG
>DATEKY010000853.1:0-3630 GCA_035277225.1 Xanthobacteraceae bacterium | reverse complement strand
GGTGTCGCTGAAGTTCATCGCGGAGCCGCTGACGCCGGCTCAGCTTGGTGAATTGATCCAGATTCAGGGGAAGAAATGAACGCGCCCGTCACCATCACGGCGCCGCTGACCCTGCCCGAGCACCGCGGCTGCTATTACGGCGGCGCGTGGCATGCGCCGAAGTCCGGCCGCGAGGCCGACACGATCAATCCGGGCACCGGCGACTCCCTCGGCAAGGTGGCGGAGGCCGGCGCAGCCGACGTGGACGCCGCGGTCGCCGCCGCGAAGAAAGCCTTCAAGGAGTGGCGCCACGTGCTGCCGCTCGAACGCGCCAAGATGTTGCGGCGGATCGCCGAGGTGCTGCGCAAGCACGCGCAGGAGCTCGCCATGATCGATGCCGCCGACTGCGGCAATCCGGTCGCCGAGATGGTGAGCGACGCGATGGTGGCGGCGGCGCAGACCGAGTTCTTTGCTGGTTTCGTCACCGAGATGAAAGGGTCGTCGGTGCCGATGGGGCCGGGCGTCGTGAACTTCTCGGTGCGCGAGCCGCGCGGCGTCATCGGCCGCATCATCCCGTTCAATCATCCGTTCATGTTCTGCATGGGCAAGTCGGCAGCGCCGATCGCGGCCGGCAATACCGTGGTGGTGAAGCCGCCGGAGCAGTCGCCGCTCTCCTCGCTGCGGCTCGCCGAGCTGATCGACGGCATTTTGCCGCCCGGCGTGTTCAACGTGGTGCCTGGCGGCAAGGAATGCGGCGCGGCGCTTGCCGGTCACAAGGATATCGCGATGGTGGCGCTGGTCGGCAGCGTGCCGACCGGACGCGCCGTGATGCGCGCCGCGGCCGATACCGTGAAGCCCGTGATGCTCGAGCTCGGCGGCAAGAACGCGCTGATCGCCTATGGCGACGCCGACCCGGATGAAGTGGCGGGCGCCGTCATCGGCGGCATGAACTTCACCTGGTGCGGGCAGTCCTGCGGCTCGACCAGCCGCGCGTTCATTCATGAATCGATCTACGACGCCGTGCTGGCGCGCGTGAAGGAGCGGATCACTCATTTCAAGCCCGGCCTCCCGACCGATCCGGCCACCACGATGGGGGCGATCGTCTCGAAGGTGCAGCTCGATCGTGTGCTGAGCTACATCGCGTCCGCGAAGCAGGAAGGCGCCCGGCTGATCGCCGGCGGCGGTCCGCCGAACGATCCGAAGCTCGCGAAGGGGTTCTACGTCGAGCCGACCGTGTTCGCCGACGTGAACATGACGATGCGCATCGCGCGCGAGGAGATCTTCGGCCCGGTGCTCGGCTGCTTCAAATGGTCGGACGAGACGAAGATGCTCGAGGAGGTGAACATGGTCGAGTACGGCCTTACCTGCTCGATCTGGACCAACGACATTTCCACCGCGCACCACACGGCGGGCGCGGTCGAGGCCGGCTTCGTGTGGATCAATGAGGTCGGCAAGCACTTCCTCGGCGTGCCGTTCGGCGGCGTGAAACAGTCCGGCATCGGACGCGAGGAATGCTTCGAGGAGATGCTCGCCTTCACGCAGGAGAAGAACATTCACGTGAAGCTGCGCGCGAAGTCGTAGGGTCGACCAAGGCGCGGAACGCGCCGTACCCACCACTTTGCTGCGTGGGCTCGCTTGCGCCGCTGTCGCACCGCAAGCTTAGCCTGCCGTTACGCATCCGGTTATAGGCTCCGCCCCCTTACCGCCTGCGCCACCGCGTTGCGGTGGTACGCGATTTTGCAATCCCGGATTGTTATGCTACCTTAGACTGAATAAACAACATTATTCACCGATCTTGGCGACGTTCACGCACGCATCGTCGGCGTAGCGCGCCGTGTTGGGCATTTCACAGGGGCATCAACCAAGGGGAGCGGACGATGAAGGACCTCAGCCGGTTGCGCGAGCAAGTGAAGGCCGCATGGGCCAAGCTGCCCCCCGATGTGAAGGCGAAGCTGGAGCCGAAGATCCGTGCGGCCCACCTCCACGCTCTGGCGGTGCGCAACAAAACCGTGTCCGCCGTGGCGCGTCCGCCCCATCGAGAGCTGCTGATGTTGCACAGCCTGCTGAACGACGACCCCGATGGGTTGCTGGCGGCATCGGCTGGCGGGATATATCCGCCGTACGTTGGCCCCGACGGCCAAGTGTATTACGCCGGTGTGAAATATGACTCGACGGACTTCGGGTGGGCCTACTGCCTGGTGGCGGTCGTCTTCACCGATCAGGATACGACGCCGCAATTCACGGTCGGCAACGTCATGCCGATCCCCGACAACACGACGCTGGCCATCCTCGGCGATTGGGGCGGATGGAATGCGCCGGCCCAGAGCGTTGTCGCGGCGGCGCAGTCTTGCGACTACCTGATCCACCTCGGCGACGTCTATTACGCCGGCACCAACAGCGATGGCGGTTGGCTCGATCCTTACGAGTCGAGCCATTTCATCGACGTTTGGCCGGGTGCCGCCGGCAAGTCCTTCGCGCTCAATTCCAATCACGACATGTACGCGAACGCCACCGGCTACGCCCTGACCCTGGGCCAGCCGACGTTCGCCGCGCAGGGAGGCAATTGTTTCGCACTCTACAACAAGGCGTTCCGCATCGTCGGATTGGATACGGCCTATTACGCACCGGATAGCAGCATCGAGAATTTTCCCGGCTACATGATCGGCAGCCTGGGCGACCCGAGCGGCGCGCAGGCGCAATTTCTGCAACAGCAGATCCAGCAGGTCACGTCCGGGCAGACCTTGATCCTGCTGACGCACCACAACGGTCTCAATCAGGACGGCTCGCTTCCGGGCCCGAGCGACGATGGGTCCCTGCTATGGGGGCAGGTCACCACCGCTCTCAAGCAGCTTCCGGCCGGCGCCAACCAGAACGTCCTGTGGTACTGGGGACACGTGCACGCGGGCGCCGTGTATGCGTCCCAGACAATCCCAGGCGGCGGGCCTACCATCAATTCGCGCTGCTGCGGGCATGGTTGCATACCCTGGGGGATCGCCACCGAGATGCAGACCTCCAACGTGCTCTGGTTCGAAAACACCGTCGTTCCGAGCGGCCCGGCCTCAAACTACTTCGTCAACAACGGCTACGCCGTCCTGGCGCTGAACGGGACGTCGCTGACGGAGACCTTCCACGACCAGATCGGCAACCAGGCCTGGCCGGTACCGCCAAAGGCGGGTTGAGCCGCGGAAGTTCGGAAGCTCATGGTGAGAAGCCGGCCTTGGCGACGCGCGCTCGCGGCCTTCTCATGTGGCCCTACGTCAAAGCTTGTATGCCTCGAATGTCGTGGGGTGGAACAGCTCCTCGACATTGACCAGACGCGACGACAGGCCCTGCTTGTGGTGCTGCGCGAGGAAATACTCGAGCTGCTTGCGGTTGGCCGGAATGCCGTAGGGCCAGAAGTCCGCGCCCATCAGATCGCGCGCGGCCTTCACCTGCTCTTCCATAAAGGGCAGCGTGACCTTGCTGGCGGAGGTTTCCTCGAGCAGCGAGAGACAGATCGCCTTGGAGCGGGTGAAGGCCTTCAGCACCGCCGCCGGCAGCCACGGATGCTGCGCCACAATCGTGCGCCGCACGCCGATCATGTGCATGATCGGGAAGATGCCGGTCGCGCGGAAATAGTCCTTCGCGGTCGCCATCGGATCGGGCCAGAGC
>DATEKY010000852.1:0-3503 GCA_035277225.1 Xanthobacteraceae bacterium | reverse complement strand
TTCAGTGTGTTGTTAAGGATTATGGCAAACGCGAGACGATCACTTTGCGCGCAATGATGCCGAATTCAGGGGTGTGGCGGCCCGCCGCAACCGTGCGGCGCTCGCTTCGAGCATATCGGGGCGCAAACGCCCGTCCCGCGCCGCAGCGAGCAGTGCGTACATCATCGGGAAATACTGGTCGGGATCGTAGCTCACCAGCAGCAGGTCGACCCCCGCGTTGAGTGCCGCGACGGCGCCCCCCGCCGCCCCTTCGTGACTGAACGTCACTGCCCCCATGCTGAAATCGTCGGTGACCAGGATGCCGTCATACTTCCAGCTCTCGCGCAGCAGCCCCTTCACCACCGCGTCCGAGAAGGAGGCGGGGCGATCGCGATCGATTTCGGTCAGGCGCGCATGGCTGAGCATCATGAAGACGTCGCCCTGCGCCGTCACGTGCCGGAACGGCACCCAGTCCGATCGCTCGAGCTCGCGCGAGGACGCGGAAAGCTCCGCCGCGACCCGGTGGGTATCCTCGTAGACGCGGCCGAGGCCGGGGAAATGCTTCAGCGTGCAATGCACGCCGGTCTGCATCAGCGTCGCGCAGTAAAGGCCCGCGACTTCCGTAACGATTGCCGGATCGGCCGAGATCGCGCGCGAGGAAATGCGCGAGAGCCGGTCGTCGGGATTGACCACGCCGTGATTGAGATCGACCACCGGGGCGAAGTTGAGATTGACGCCGAGGCTGCCGAGTTCGCGCCCCTGATGTGCCGCGTACTGGCGCACCGCAACCAGCCGCTCGGCCGGATCGCGGTGCAGCGCGACGACCTCGGCGAGCGAAGCCTGGCGCATCAGCGGCGGCGAAAGTCGCGACACCGGCCCGCCTTCCTGATCGGTCGCGATCCAAAGCGGTGGGAGATCTTGCGTGCGGCGCAGCGCCTGCAGGCCGTCGATCCTGCGGCGCACGTCGTCGCGCGATCGGCCCTCGACGTTCAACGCGCTGATGAACACGCCCGCGACCGCACGGCGATCGAGCAACGCCTGCAATTCGGATTGACGGCGATAGCCGATCAGGAAATGCCGTCCGAGCCGTTCGAGCTCCGCGGGATTGGCCGCGAGCACGGCCGAGCGCTGGTATTGAAAGCGCAGTTCGAGCGCCGCCGTGGTGCCGAAGGCAATCAAGGCGAGCAGCAGCGACGCAGCGCCCGCCACGCGCAGTGTGCGCGCGCGGGCGCGGCGCAAGGTCCAGACTTCGATCGCGATCAACAGCAGCGGAAGCGCCAGCAGAATGGCGAGCGCCACCGTGCGCCAGCTGGCAAGGAGCGGCGTGCGCCAGCCGATCGCGAGCGGCAGGATCGCGGCGACCAGCGCGATGCGCAAGATCACCAACGCCAGATCCAGTTTGACAGGGAATCGCACCTGGGTACCCTTCGCTTTGTACCGCAAAGTTAAGGGCATTCGCGGCGGTTTTGTGATCGCGCGGCGGCGTAAATCGTCAACCCTCTCTTACCTCATCGTGAGGAGCGTTGCGCAGCAACGCGTCTCGAACCATGGCCCACGCACCGAGCCCGCGGTCATCCTTCGAGACATCCGCAACGCTGCCGCGTTGCGGGTTCCTCGGGATAGGGTCGACCCTATTTGGCAAACACGGCGCACACCAAGATCAGTTCGTCAGCACGATCTTGCCAATGTGCTGGCTCGTCTCCATCAGCGCATGCGCGGCGGCCGCCTCGCGCAAGGGAAAAGTCTTGTAGATGACCGGCTTCACCTTGCCGGACGCGATCAGCGGCCAGACATTGTCCTCCACCGCGCGCGCGATTGCGGCCTTCTGCTCGACCGGACGCGGGCGCAGGCCGGAGCCGGTGTGCCACAGCCGCTTGATGAGCAGCGGACGGAAATCGACGAGGAATTTGGGCGGACGCTGAAACGCGATCTGCACGATGCGGCCGTCCATCGCGGCGGCCTCATAGTTCTTCTGGATGTATTCGCCCGCCACCATGTCGACGATCAGTTCGGCGCCCTTGTTGTCGGTGGCCTTCTTGGTCTCGGCGACGAAGTCCTGGGTGTTGTAGTTGATCGCGACGTCGGCGCCGAGCTTGCGGCAGGCCTCGGCCTTCTCTTCCGAGCCGACGGTGACGATGACGCGCGCGCCGTGTGCTTTCGCCAGCATGATCGCGGTCGTGCCGATGCCGGACGAGCCGCCATGGATCAGCATGGTCTCGCCGGCCTTGAGCGCGCCGCGCTCGAACACGTTGTGCCAGACGGTGAAGAACGTCTCCGGGATCGCGCCGGCCTCGACCATCGAGAGCTGCGGGATGACCGGGAGCGCGTTGGTCTCGTGCACGGCGGCGTATTCGGCGTAACCGCCGCCGGCGACCAATGCGGTGACCTTGTCGCCGACCTTCCAGCGCTTCACGCCCTCGCCGAGCGCAACGACCTCGCCGGCAAGCTCCAGCCCCGGAATGTCCGACGCGCCCGGCGGCGGCGGATACTTGCCCTCGCGCTGCATCACGTCCGGCCGGTTCACGCCGGCGGCCGCGACCTTGACCAGGACCTCGCCCTGCTTCGGCGCCGGCGTGTCGCGCTCCTGCGGCACCAGAACCTCGGGCTTGCCGGGCTCGCGGATTGCGATCGCGGTCATGCGGGCGGGAACGGTCATCGGGCGGTCCTCATTGGGTTGCGGACTGCATAATCGGCGGAGACGGATGTGACAACCGGCGCCACGCGCGCTACTCTTTTCCTGATGCCGGCATTCGACGAAGAAGACCGCCCGAAGAAGAAGCTCGTCCACGAGATCGGGCAGGACCTGACGCTGTTGTCGGTCAAGGAACTCGACGAGCGGGTCGCGCTGCTGCGGGAAGAGATCGCGCGGCTCGAAGCCGACAAGGTGAAGAAACAGGCGCAGCGCTCCGCCGCCGATCAGTTCTTCAAGAAATAGGACGCTTCACGTCCCCCTTGTGCCTGCCGCGCCGGCCTCGCTAGACTGCCGCTCGAGAAAAGGCCGAGATGAAGCGATTTCTCGGCGTGGGGCGCAGATGATCCGGTCTGCACAAACGCGACTGCGTTTCGGGCGCCAGCTGGTCGGCTGGATCGCCGCCTACGCGTTTGTGCTTCATACGGCGTTTGCCGGCATCGTCGCGACGCAGGTCGCGATCGCGAGCGCAAAGACCGCGGGCTTCGAGCTCTGCCTCAGCAGCGAGGACGGCGCCGCGCTTCCCGGCCACGGTCAGGCCCAGCACGAGAACTGCGCGATCCACTGCGCAAGCGTCGCAGGCGCCGTGCCCCTGCTCGCATTGGCGCTGATCGTATTCCTGTTTCCGCCGCGCCGTCCGTCGCGCCCGCGTCCGTTCATTGTCCCGCGTCCGTTCGAGTATCTGCGCCGTGCCGGATTGAGCCGCGCGCCGCCCCTGCCTGCCTGATCGCCGTTTTCGGTTTCGATCTGCGCTCGCGCACGCGAGCGCTTCAGGCAATGCAGGGAGACAACAATGGCCCAAGCGGGCATCACACGCGCATTTTGCGCAGGCGCA
>DATEKY010000851.1:0-6994 GCA_035277225.1 Xanthobacteraceae bacterium | reverse complement strand
CCGCGCATGGCAGCTATGCTGCGTCGCAATAATTTGCTGTCCGGAAATCAGCCGCGAGGCAAAAAAGAAGCGGCCGGCGAGGGAGGAGCCGGCCGCTTCCTTGTCGAACCGGCGCGGGCGATCACCGGTTCACGCGAGGCTGATCAGTAGCCGCCGCCGGGAGGAGACTGCGGATAGCCCGGCTGCTCCTGCTGGTAGAACGCGCCCGGCGCGTGGCCGGCGCCATGCGAGATCGGCTCCTGGAACGTGCCGCGGAACGTGTTCTGGTTCTGCAGCCGCACCGGTGCGCTGCGCAGCTGACCGCGGCGTTCGAGGCTCACCGGCGCCGACTGGAACGTGGTGACGGCCGGGCCATTGTAACCCGGATAGCGGTTGCCAAGGTTCGGATCGAATTCGCCATCGGCCATCGCGACCGACGCACTGCCGACGATCAGCGCCGCCGCAAGTGCGATCTTGGTTCTGGTAAACATGAGATACTCCTCGAGTTGAGAGTCTGTACGGTTCAGGTTTCTTGAAGTCGTGGTTTCTTTCGCGACTCCTTCTCGTCGAGGACGGATGCCCCGGCGGATGACTGGCAGTTATGGTGCGGTGCGGGAGAGCGCCAATCACGAGAACTCGACTGACGTCGCGCCGAGCGTGAACGAAGACGTGAAAGTGACGCGCGTCACGCCGCAATCAATTTGCGTGAACGCGGAATGCACAAAGCAATCTTTCGCGAATCGAAGCGGGCGAAGGATCGGTTCGCTTGCGTTGCAGTCGCGCACAAACAATGTGCGCAGTGCCGGCAAAAATTTCTCCGAGAATTAATCTTGAAGGTCGCGGCGGGCCTGGCACCCGCCGCGATGTCGGCTCAAGCGTTATTGGGCGACCGGACCGTAGTAGAGCATGTGGTCCGCGGTGCGATCGATCGGCACCGCGACACCTGGCGCCGCGCGATGCTTGACCTGCCGTTCAACACGCTGAACCCGCACCGGCGCGACCGGCGCCGGCGCCGCACCATACGAGAACAAATGATCGCCGGTGCGATCGTTCGGCATTTGCTGCGCGAACGCAGTCGTGGCCGTGGCCAGCGCGATGACCGCGGCCGGCAGAATCGTCTTGATACGCATTGATGTCCTGTCCTTCGGTAGCGTCGCCCCGCCTCGCCGCCCCCGTCGCCACGACGGATTCTTGATTCTGTTGAAAGCCGTCCGGGCGCCGCAACGTTAGAATCGCGGCGCGCCGGCGCACCAATCACAACGGTTTGAACGGCGCGCCATTTGCCGCATGCCTGCCATTCGGCTTCGGCACCGCCGCGCACTGCGCGCGGGCCGGCTGCAAAAAAAAGAAGCAGCCGGCGGGGGAAGGCCGGCTGCTTCGGGTGAACCGGCGCGGGGGGGATCACCGGTTCGGGGGTTCTTCACATTTGCAGATGTGGTGCGATCACCTTTCCGCAAGTGCGACAAAGAGGATCAGTACCCGCCGCCGCTGATGACAGGCGCGCTGTCGTACTGGAACGTGTACGCCTGCGCACGACCCGTGGTCACCTGGTTGGCGTAGCCGCGATTACCGAGGCGAACCTCCGAGGACGTGAAGCCCTGCGGGCCCTGCACCGCCGGGCCGTTATAGGCCGGGTAGCGGTTGGCAAGATTCGGATCGAACTCCTGCGCCGACGCGAGCGACGCGGTGGCAGCAACGAGAACGGCGGCAAGCGCAATCTTGGTCTTGGTCATGGTAGATACTCCTCGATTTGAGAGTCTGTACGGTTCGGTTTTTTCGAGTCGTGTTTTTTCGCGACTCCGCTCGTCGAGGACAGACAGATGCCCCGGCGGATGCTTCGTAGTTATGGTGCGCTGCGGCGAAGCGCCAATCACGAGCACTCGCCTGCGATCACGGAATCAGTGAAGTGTTTGTGATCGCGCGAGCGCGCTGAAAATCTGATTTCACGTCGCGCGCAGCGTCCACTCGAAAATTCTTCGGACGCACCCGCGTGCGATGAATGAAACACATCAACAGCGCTGATTTTCCGTAGCGACACACACGCCGATTATTACCGCGAGTTAATATCCGGCGTGACGCTGCAACGTTCTTTGCAATCATGCGCGACGCGTTTGCACGCATGCCGCGGAAAAAGAAACATCAAAAAGAGAACAGCCGGCGCGGGGGGACGCCGGCTGTTCAGGGGCAGAACCGGCGGGGGGAGACCGGTTCGCGGGGGTAGGGCAGCAAGTCTTAGTAGCCGCCGCCGAAGCTGCGCGACGCGCGGTCGATCCAGGCCTTCTCGCCATTGACGGCGGCGTGGCCGGTCATCGCAACGTTGCTGGTCTGGAACGACTGCGCCTGCGGATAGCGGTTGCCGAGGTTCGGATCGAATTCCGACGCCAGCGCGACGGACATGGAGCCGATAACGAGAGCGGCGGTGAGAGCGGTCTTGATCATGGTCGTATCTCCTGTTCGAGAGTTGGGTTGAGGTAAGCGAAACCGATTTTTCCTGTTTTCGGCTCCGTCGCCGGAAGACTTCGTCGCCCGGCTGATGGCGCTGAGATACGCGGCTCGCTGATCAATTGGAAATCACGAGGCAGCGCGAAAAATCACGAAATCCGTGATCGGCGCGTGAGAAACTTATCCGCGCTGTGCCGTGGATTTCCTGCGCGTGTCGCGACTGTATCGTGTGTGTCGCGGCGGCGCGGACGCTCCCGCAAAATGGGTCGATAGGAGGACTTTTCACCGGCTTTTGCCGCGCCCCGTCGAAGGCCGGCGCCGGAGGGCCGCGCGCAAACACAAAAACTTGAACGCTTCTCGCGGGCACGGCATATCAGGCCTCCCGCAGCCCGCGCTCGCCATCCCCAATCGATGCCTTCAACCGTCGCAGAACGTTATGCCGCTCTCGCCCGCGAGGGCGAGATCGAGCGCGATCCCGCGCAGGAAGCGGTTGCGCTGAAGCTCGCGCGCCTGGAGGAGCGGCTGGCGCAGCACCGGCTCGCGCGCAAATCGTCGCATCTCGGCTGGCTGTTCGCGAAGAGCAAGCCCGCGGGTCCGATCAAGGGACTCTACATCCACGGCGACGTCGGCCGCGGCAAGACCATGCTGATGGATCTGTTCTTCGCGGCAAGCGGCGTGAAGCGCAAACGCCGCGCGCATTTCCATGAATTCATGGCCGACGTGCACGAGCGCCTCAATGCGGTGCGCCAGGAGATGAAGGCCGGGCGCATCGCGGACGCCGATCCGATCCGCCACGTCGCCGATGCGCTCGCCGAGGAAGCCTGGCTCCTGTGCTTCGACGAGTTTCACGTCACCGACATCGCCGACGCCATGATCCTCGGCCGCCTGTTCACGCGGTTGTTCGAGCACGGCGTCGTGGTGGTCGCGACGTCGAATGTCGAGCCGGACGAACTCTACAAGGACGGACTCAATCGCGCGCTGTTTCTCCCGTTCATCGCGCTGTTGCGCGAGCACATGGACATCGTGCGGCTGGAAGCGCCGAAGGACTTTCGCCTCGAGAAGCTCAGCGGCCAGCCGGTGTGGTACGTGCCGGCCGACGAGGACGCCGAGGTCGCACTCGATATGGCCTGGCAGCGTCTCACCGGAATGCTGTCGGGCGAGCCGTGCGAGATCCGGATCAAGGGCCGCGTCATCCGTGTCGCCGAGGCCGCGAAAGGTGTCGCGCGCTTCTCCTTCGCCCAGCTTTGCGGGCAGCCGCTCGGCGCGAGCGACTATCTGCGCATCGCGCACGAATTCCACACCATCATTCTCGATCGCGTGCCGGTGATGGATTATCCGCAGCGCAACGAGGCGAAGCGCTTCATCGCGCTGATCGACACGCTGTACGACAATGCGGTGAAGCTCGTTGCGTCCGCGGAAGCCGAGCCGCCGGCGCTCTACCTCGCGACCGACGGCTATGAGGCGAACGAGTTCAAACGCACCGCCTCGCGCCTGTTCGAGATGCGCTCGAACGAATATCTGGCGCTGCCGCACGGGCGCAATGTGCTCGGCGCCTCAGGCTCGACCGAAGGCCTCGTGGAGACTTGAGGCTCGATCCCTTCCCGGCTCCCCGCGGCCGCCTCGGCAAAGCACGCCGCGGGCTCGCCACGCCATTGCTGCAGCGCAATGACGATTTCATCTTGGCACGCCAAATCGGCGTGGCATAATGTATAACATAGTGGCCAAAAGCACTTGTTACTTAGGCCATTCGTTGACTTGAAGCAGTCGCTATGAGCGTTTAACCACCGGCGTCCGCAGTTCCGCGGCGCACCATCCAACCCGAGGCTTCTCATGGCGCGCAAGAAGATTGCACTGATCGGCTCCGGCCAGATCGGCGGCACCCTGGCTCATCTCATCGGCCTGAAGGAGCTCGGCGATGTCGTGATGTTCGACATCATGGAGGGCATCCCGCAGGGCAAGTCGCTCGACATCGCGGAATCCTCGCCGGTCGAAGGTTTCGACGCGAAGTACGCCGGCACCAACGCCTATGAGGGCATCGAAGGCGCCGACGTCTGCATCGTCACCGCCGGCGTCCCGCGCAAGGCCGGCATGAGCCGCGACGATCTGCTCAGCATCAATCTCAAGGTGATGGATCAGGTCGGCGCCGGCATCAAGAAATACGCGCCGAACGCCTTCGTCATCTGCATCACCAATCCGCTCGACGCGATGGTGTGGGCGCTGCAGAAGTGCTGCGGCCTGCCGAAGAACATGGTGGTCGGCATGGCCGGCGTGCTCGACTCGGCTCGCTTCCGCTACTTCCTCGCCGACGAGTTCGACGTCTCGGTCAAGGACGTCACCGCGATGACGCTCGGCGGGCACGGCGACGACATGGTGCCGCTGGTACGCTACTCGACGGTCGGCGGCGTCCCGCTGCCCGACCTGGTGCGCATGGGCTGGACCACGCAGGCGCGGCTCGACGCGATCGTCGAGCGCACCCGCAAGGGCGGCGGCGAAATCGTCGCGCTGCTCAAGGCCGGCTCGGCGTTCTACGCGCCGGCGTCTTCTGCCGTGGCGATGGCCGAGAGCTATCTCAAGGACAAGAAGCGCCTGCTGCCCTGCGCCGCCTATCTGAGCGGCCAATACGGCGTGAAGGACATGTATGTCGGCGTGCCGGTGGTGATCGGCGCGAAGGGCGTCGAGCGCGTGATGGAGCTCGAGTTCAACGCCTCGGAGCGCGAGATGTTCGACAAGTCCGTGACCGCGGTGCGCACGCTGGTCGAAGCCTGCCAGAAGATCGCGCCGACGCTCGGGAAGTAGTGTTTGCCGTCATCGCCCGCGAAGGCGGGCGATCCAGTAGACACCGAAATGGCAATGACGCGCGTATCCGCGTCGACGTCGCTTACTGGATGCTCCGCTTTCGCGGAGCATGACGAGATCGTGGTCAGGGGGATCGCCGAATGAACATCCACGAGTACCAGGCAAAAGCGGTCCTCGCGAAATTCGGCGTACCGGTCGCACACGGCCTGCCGGCGTTCACGCCCGAGGAAGCCGTCAAGGCGGCGAAAGAGCTCGGCGGACCGGTCTGGGTCGTGAAGGCGCAGATCCACGCCGGCGGACGCGGCAAGGCCGGCGGCGTCAAGGTGGTGAAGTCGATCGAGGACGTCGAGAAGGAGGCAAAGCGCCTGCTCGGCGCGACATTGGTCACGCATCAGACCGGCCCGAAGGGCAAGCAGGTCAACCGCATCTATGTCGAGGAAGGTTCGGCGATCGAGAAGGAATTCTATCTCTCGATGCTGGTCGATCGCGAAAGTTCGCGCGTCGCGATCGTGGCCTCCACCGAAGGCGGCATGGACATCGAGAAGGTCGCGCACGACACGCCGGAGAAGATCGTCACCATCACGGTCGACCCGGTGGCCAATATCTGCCCGCACCACGTGCGGCGGCTCTCGAAGGCGCTTGGGCTCGATGCCGATCTCGCCAAGCAGATGAGCCCGCTGCTGACGAACCTCTACAAGGCGTTTGTCGGCAGCGACATGGCGCTGCTCGAGATCAATCCGCTGGTCGTCACCAAGGACAAGAAGCTGCTCTGCCTCGACGCCAAGGTCGGCTTCGATGACAACGCGCTGTTCCGCCATCCCGACGTCGCCGCGCTGCGCGACGAGACCGAAGAAGACGCCAAGGAGATCGAGGCGTCGAAGTACGACCTCAACTACGTGGCGCTCGACGGCGAGATCGGCTGCATGGTCAACGGCGCCGGCCTTGCGATGGCGACGATGGACATCATCAAGCTCTATGGGCTCGCGCCGGCGAACTTCCTCGACGTCGGCGGCAGCGCCACCACCGAGAAGGTGACCGCGGCGTTCAAGATCATCACCTCCGATCCGAACGTGAAGGGGATACTGGTCAACATCTTCGGCGGCATCATGAAGTGCGACATCATCGCCGAGGGCGTCGTCGCCGCGGTGAAGGAGGTCGGCCTGCAGGTGCCGCTGGTGGTGCGGCTCGAAGGCACCAACGTCGAGAAGGGCAAGGAGATCATCGCCAGGTCCAATCTCAACGTGACGTCGGCCGATGACCTTGACGATGCCGCGCAGAAGATCGTGAAGGCCGTAAAGGGCAAGTGATGCTCATGGGGGCGCCGAGAGAGCCGCAGGCTCCACCTCCCCCTGAAAGGGGGAGGTCGGCGCGCCAGCGCCGGGTGGGGGTCATTTTTGTCGCTTGCAATTCACCAACTTTCGCGGCGATCACCTCGAGCACACCGTTCAAGTTCTGTGCGACGTCAGAATTCCAGAAGCGCAGAACCGTGACGGCGCGCTCACCCAACCAATGTTGTCGTTGGCGGTCTCTGGTCTGATGTCCCGCTTCAGCATGCTGGCCACCGTCGAGTTCGATGGCGAGGCGCAAGCTGGGACAGTAAAAATCAAGAACGAACGGCCCGGCCGGATGCTGCCGGCGGAAGTCCGCCCCAAGCTGACGGTTGCGTAGCTTTTGCCACAAGCGCTTCTCAACATCGGTCGAATCGCACCGAAGCCGGCGAGCGAAAGCCGTCTTGTTTATTGTTCGATTGAAACGCGAGCCGACCCCCACCCGGCTC
>DATEKY010000850.1:0-11242 GCA_035277225.1 Xanthobacteraceae bacterium | reverse complement strand
TCCGGATTTCGTTCCGGGAGGCCTGGATAATCCTTTGGGCGCCCGTGCGCTCTATCTGGGAGACACGCTTTACCGCATTCACGGCACCAATGAGCCGTCGACCATCGGTACCTTCGCGTCATCGGGCTGCATCCGCATGTTGAACGCGGATGTCATTGATCTCTATCGCCGCGTTACCGTGGGTACCCAGGTTGTGGTGCTCGCCAATGGCGAAGCCGCCCGAACGCGCTAGGCGATGAGCGAAGCGGCGGCGGCAGCGCTTCAGCGACCCGTGAAACGCCCGCGGCCGCCCGCGTTCTCGGCGCCGCTAAAGAAAATAGACAAATGCAAAGCTGGCGAGAAAACCCTTCATGAACACGGGCAAGACCGTCGCTTCAAGATAACGAAATGCATACAGCATAAGAGCACTCGCGCTGGCATATCGGCCAGCGAGATGAAACAGCGAGTCGGTTACCGGACTGCTAACTCTGGAAAGCGCCGATCCGGCCGAAAGACGCTGTGGTCACAGCCGAACGCTGTTCGATGAAACGCCGCCATCGAAGCGGAACGCTTATAACAGGCGTTAGATTGACCGTGCGGCAGCCGATCGATCAACCTTGCCGGCGCCGAATCTCACGGTCGCGTTCGGCTTCCACCGCTTTCATCACGGTCGTCGCATGGGCCTCAAGATACAGTGGAACACGACTGAGGCGGTAACGTCGGCTGTCATCACCAGCGTGGGCGTTTTCGGCTTTTATCGGCTCATGCCCGATACACACCCGCTTGTTGTGTGCATCATCTGGTTGGTTGTCTTTGCACTCGTTTATCAAGTTGGCTGTGAGTATTCCGAGCGGCGGCGCATGCGCAGCCTGCAGCGCAAGACCGCACCCGAATGAGCATCCGGCAAGATGCCGGACACCCCCAAGACGCGCGGTGATGCTCAATCGCGTCCGAGAAGGGGCATCCCGGGCGGTTCATCCGGCTCTTGTTGCGGCTGTTTCTCAGGCTGCTCCGTCGCATTCCGGCTTGCTGCCCTGCTCACCACAGCCCGCAATCTGGTGTCCATGTCCTGCAACTGCTGCTGCACGACCCCTCCAAAACCGCCGCCAAGCATGGTCGAACTCAGCACATAATACCCGCCGGCGCTGCGTGGCGCCGCAATATGATAGGCGAAATTGGTCGCATCGGCGCCCGGGCACACGGTGACGGCCCGTGCGATTTGCAATCGATCGATGTCCTGGAGCGCCCAGGCGAAAAAGAATCCTTCGCGGCATTTGCGGCTATCTCTCTCGAGGATTCGAAACGGCAGATCCCTAAGTCCAGAAATTCCGCTCGGTTCGATGAGGTCGAGACTGGTGGTAATCAGGCCCGCCTTCCACGCGATCGCCCCCTGTTGCGGCGGCAGCATCTGCGCGTCTTTGATACGGGCGTAAGCCAGAACTTCGTTGGCAAACGATCTGGCTTCCTCCGGTATCGACGGCCCCATGCTGACCAGGATAGGGGGCGCATTCTTCAGGCGCGGCCCTCGCGCGCTGCGCATCGCGCATTGCAACAGCGCGGAAAGCACCTCGTTGCTGCTAATAAGCTCAAACTCGAACTTCAGTCCACCGGCCGTCACTTGAAGCCGATTGGCGGTCCATAGTCCTGAAAAAAGAGAGAGATCGTCGTCGGTTCGTATTTCCAGCGTTTGAGGCCCGGAGACAACGGCGCGGCCGCGCAAATAATTGCGATCGCCCAGCCTCAACACCAGGCTGAGCGAATAACCCTCGGTAAAACTCCACGTCGGATCGGAAAATGTCAGACGCCATCGATACTGGGAGTCGACGGAGTACGACATGATAATGCCTTGCGGATTCGCCACCCGAGCGACGCAGGCTTCGAACTGCTTCGATTGACCTTTGGTGGATGGGCCGCCCGACCAGCCACCAATGCGGATCGCATTGGATCCTGCGGCGTGGCCGTGACCGCTGACGAGGGCACACAGAATGCACGCCACTATCAACCACCGACGAGTCATCCTGCTGGCCATCGCTGGAAAAACATCCCTCCTGACCGGACAAGCCGCCCATCGCGGACGGCACAACGGCGGCACGCGGGCACGCAGGTGCAAGGTACGGGTAAGGCCCGGATTGGCAAGAGCCTCGCTCCTCTGCCGCACGCGGGAAGCCACAGCGCGCCAGTTCACCGCCCGACGACGGAGTGTACAATTCAACCCTGTCCGTTGTACGCTACGCGGCAGCCGCGTCCTTGTGCGCACATATCGGGAGCACCCAATGCGAAAACATGACCGAATGGCCGTTATGGCGATGGCCTTGGGTGGATTTGCGCTGTGGTCTACGCCGCTGTCGGCCGCCGACGTCGCGATCTCCAGAGCATCCCCACCCGCACCCGTCGCGGTTCAGGAAGGAGCATGCCTGCGCTGGGTCTGGCAGGAATACAGCTGGTACGACGACTGCGCCTGGCAGCGTCACCCGTATGTTGGGCGGTCTGTTCAGGTGCTTCGGTCTCCGCGCCGGTAAGTTGAAGCCTGCGCGCCTTAGCCTGGTTCAATCGACGAATTTGACGACCGAGCCGCTTCCACAGCGGATGGACTGGTCATCTCGCTTTAATGGCATGTCGTGCGAATACTATTTTAGCTACGCGATGGACAAGCGGCATAAGCTTCGTCTCACGCCCCTGCTCGGGCGTACCGCCCTTCAACAAGAATGCAGTTCGACTTTAACGCCGCTTCCGTTCCTGGACCGAGCCCGTGCTCGATTGTTCGGTGATCCCGCGGTCGGTGCGTTCCGGCCGGGTGTCACCGGTTGTCCGAAAAATCACATCCGGCGCGTCCTTGGTGCCCGCCTGCCGCGGCAGGACGTAAGCCCCCCCGGTGACCGTAACAATCTGCGGCTTCGGTTGACCGGAGTTCTGTGCGGCACCGTCTCCCGCCATCAAAACCAAAGTGAGCAAGCTTGCGCAAAGCGCGAATGCCATCGCATTCATCGCGATTCCCCCTCGGCTCCCACCGCCCACACGATAGTTCCATCCGCGATGACCGGTCAACTCTGCGCCGGATCAGCGGGAATTGTCGTAAGGGAATGCACTGGCTAGGCTGCAACGATGACTGGAAGCTCGGTTCGATTCTCCGGCCGACGGGGGCTGCTCGTACTTGCCGCCGGCCTGGTCGGCCTGACGGCGGCGGGATTCGGGATATATCAATGGCTTAACGGCGTGCAACGACCGGCCGGCGAAACCCGGTATTCAGTCGCCTCGGTCGAAAACGGCGACGCCATCAATCCCTTCGAAATCACGGTGATCGACGGCGACACGATCAAGGCGCGGGGCCGTACGATCCGGCTCGTCGGTTTCGACGCACCCGAGGCGGGAAGCCAGGCGAAGTGTTCGCGTGAGCGCGAAATCGGAGTTCGCGCCGCAACACAGCTCAAGACGTTGATCGCCGGCGGGGGACTGGAACTGCGCCTCGTCCCCTGCGCCTGCCACCCGGGGACGGACGTGGCGCCGGAATGCAATAATGGCGGCGCGTGCGGGCAGCTGTTCTCCTACGGTCGGGATATCGGCGCGCTCATGATCCAGTATGTGCTCGCGCGCCCCTACGTGTGCAGCACCAGCGCGTGTCCGCCGCGCGGCTCATGGTGCTGAAGGCCGTCTCATCGAACCGTTTTTCCCGGCTTGCAGCGGCGTTCCGTTCCACTGCAAGCGGCGCAAAGTTGCCTATAACATGCGTTAAATTGACAACATTATCGTCCGGCACTCGAATAGTCACGCTGACCTTACGACCTCCAAGGGCCCGGCCAGTCCCCCCATCCACCACCTGGCCGGGCCTTCCATTTGGGCGATCCCCGGGCCCTTGTTGCCGCGGATCAGTATTATTTACGTTCTGCTTTCCTTTTTCCTCAGTTGAACGGCTTCAAACCCGACCTTTAAGTTTTAAGTAATTCGCTGCGCGCATTTTTTGCGCGATGGACAGCGATCAAGAGCGCCGCAACGGAGGACGTCGGAGGGTCCTGAAGGGAGCCAAGATCTCCACGCGCCAGCTCGGCACCAGCACGGACTGCACGGTGCGCAACTTCTCGGAAAAGGGCGCGCTGCTGATCGTGACAAGCTCGGTCGGCGTTCCCAACGAGTTCGACCTCGTGCTCAGCGACCAGACGATCAAACACTGCCGGGCGACGTGGCGCACAAGCGAGAAGATCGGCGTGTTGTTCTCCTGACAGGAGATCGCGAGGTCTATTCCATGTCTTCCTCGATCGGTCGCTCGATTTCGGTCAATCCGTCGAGCGCATGCTGCTCGATCCCCGGCTCGTCGCTCGCGCTCAGCGCCATATTGTAGTCCTTCGCGGCACCGTCGATATCGCCCAGCAGGCGCCGGGCTTTCGCGCGGACGATCCACGATCGCCCATGAACCGAATCCCATTCGTCGATCGCTTCGCTCGCGGTTCGCTCGGCCGATCGCGCGTCACCCAGCGCCAGCTGGGCTTCGGCCATATAGGTGACGTCGAGTGCCTGCCGTTCCCGGGCCGGCACCCGTCTCAGCGCCGCGAGCGCCTCCTCCGCCGCGCCAAGCCTGAGCTTCGCGACGGCGAGCCCGGTCCAGGCCCATCGCTCTTTCGGGTTGGCCTGCACCGCCTGTTCGAAGAGCGCCACAGCTTCGCTCGGCCGGTCGCGCCGAAGCGCGAGCCAACCCCGGCCGACCGTCGGCGCGATCGAGCCGGGCTCGAGTTCGGCGACCCGGGTCCAATCGCGCTCCGCCGCCGCTTCGCTGCCTGCTAGGGCATGCGCGAGTGCTCGCCGGTCGAACAGGCTCGCGTCGGCGGGCGCAAGCCTGATCGCCGCATCGAGCGGCATGAGCGCTTCGCCCGCCGTCTCGTCGCGGTGGAGGAGCAGCGACGCCAAGCGCTTCAGGCCGCCGAGATTGTCGAGGCGGAGAAAGAAATACGCCATCGATGGCGCAAGCAGAGTGAGCCCTGCGATCGTCCCGTTCAGCGCCGCCGATGCCAGGCCTCTCTCGCCGAGCAGTCCATGACGATAGAGCCACGCGGCGAGGCATGCCCCCGCGGGCGCTCCGATCATCGAGATGGCGAAAAAGCCGTCATGCCCCTGAAGATCGTCGGGTTCGTAAACGCCCTGGGTGATGCCGACGAAAAATCCGATGCCGCCGGCTACTCCATAAGCCCAGCCCGCGCCATCCAGCTGCGCCCCCCACATCGCGACTGCGCCGATAAGCCAGCCCCAGAACAGGCACCACCCCGCCATGAAGCCGAGCGGCTGGCCGAGAAGCCCGCGGGCCGTCCAATAGGCGACGACGGACGCGGCGACCAGAATGGCGATCCACGCCGGCACCTGCCACCAGGGACCCCATAGCGCACCGCTGACCAGCGTCCCGCCCAGCACGCCGCCTGTCGCCGCCGCCACGACCAGCCAGAGAAAAGCCAGCGGCTTCGACCCGCTGAACACTTCATATTGCTGGTCGCGCCGGATCGAGCGGAAATGTTCTTTGGAGAGGACAAGGCTGAAATCGTCCAGCCAGCCGTCGCGCTCGCGTGCCATCGGCCACCCCCTTTCGGCCAAGGCTAATGAGAGTTCCTCAACTTGGGAATGCAGCCAAATTTCGCACGTGACTCGCGAGACGGGCGTCGAATCGGGCGCAATCTACTTCCTGAACAAGCCGCGTGGGGAACCGCCGCCGGTCTGGCCGGAAACAGGTGACGGCGCCGATTTTCCTCGCTATAGAGCCCCCCGCGCTAGGAGTGTAGCTCAACTGGCTAGAGCACCGGTCTCCAAAACCGGGGGTTGCGGGTTCGAGTCCCTCCACTCCTGCCAGCGCTTTCAAAGACCTTGGTTCCTCACGATTCGTGCGCGACGCGCTCGGCCTCGTGGCACCCGCGAAATGACCGCGACGGCACAGTGGTTCCCCCGGCGCGACGCCCTAGAACCGCCGCCCGTAGAGCGATTTGCGCTCGGCCTCGTCCAGCGTCTGCACGCCGACCTTCTGCAGGTCGAGCCGAATTGCGTTGCCGGTCTTTACGGCCGGCCGCACCGCGACCGCGTCGTACCAGCGCTTCAGGTTCGGATAGTCCTCGAAGCGCTGCTCCTGCCGCGCCGGCTGGATCCACGGCCAGACCGCGATGTCGGCGATCGAATAGTCGCCCGCGAGATACGCCGCCTCGCCGAGCTGGCGCTCGAGCACCTTGTAGAGCCGCCGCACCTCGTTCTCGTAGCGGTCGAGCGCGGCCGGCAGCTTCGGCTCGGCGTAATCGTGGAAATAGGCCATCTGGCCGAACATCGGGCCGATGCTCGCGGCCTGGAAGACCGTCCACTTGATCACGTCATAGCGCCCGCGCGCGTCCTGCGGCATCAGCTTGCCGCTCTTCTCGGCGAGATAGATCAGGATCGCGGCAGACTCGAAGATCGCGAGCGGCGCGCCGCCGCCGATCGGCTCACGGTCGACGATCGCCGGGATCTTGCTGTTCGGATTGATGGCCACAAAGTCCGGCGCGTACTGCTCGCCGATCTTGAAGTTCACCGGAATGATTGTGTACGGCAGTTCCACCTCGTGCAGCATGATGGTGATCTTGCGCCCGTTCGAGGTCGGCCAGTAGTAGAGGTCGATCATGGGCGCCGCGCCCCGCGAAGCAGCAACGTCCACTCCGCCAGCGCCGCGAGCAATTCGCCGACCTGCTTGACGGCGAGCTCATCCTTCAGCCGCCCGTCGGCGTCGAACTTCTCCCAGGCACTCAGCACGAACACTTCGGGGCGCGGCACCGGGAGCATGCTGAGGCAGCCGAGCACCTGGCGCAGATGATATTGCGCGCGCGCCGAGCCGAGCCGCCCGCCGGCGCCGATGATCGCAACCGGCTTGCGCATCAGCACGGCATCGAGCGGCGGACGCGACAGCCAGTCGATCGCGTTTTTCAGGACGCCGGGGATCGAAAAGTTATATTCCGGCGTCGCGATCAGCAGCGCGTCGGCGCTTTTCACCCGCGCGCTCAGATCCGTGACCGCGGCCGGCATGCCGCGCGCCTCCACGTCCGCATCGTAAAGCGGGATCTCGCGCAACGACGCGATCTCGATTCCCATGCCGGCCGGCGCGAGCCGCTTCGCCTCGTGCAGCAGCGCGGTGTTGTAGGATTTCGCGCGCAAACTGCCGGAGAACGCCAGAACGGTGAGCTCGGTCATCGCTGCGGCCGTCAGTTGACGCGAAAGTCGATCGCGCCCCAGGCGCGCTCGGTGCGCAGGTGCTGCTCGAACGGCTTGCGTTCGATCGCGTATTGCTTCGGCGCGTCGCTCTCGAAGTAGCGCTGCAGCGCCTCGCCCGAGTCGAGCCCGTAGATCATCATGTAGGCGTGCCAGCCGTCGGCGGCGTCCTCGGCGAGCCGCACGCGGCGCGACCAGCGGAACCCGGGCTGCGCCGTCACCTCCGCCATGTGCTTCTCGTCGAGCCAGTGCAGGATCGCGGCGGCGCCGTCGGGATGGATCCAGAACTTCACGACATAGAGATACGGCGCGTCCATCGATCCTCCCTGCCGCTCGTGCGATGGCGGCCGGCATTCCTTCTAGCACAGCTGCGCGGCGCGTCTCACAACCCCTGCGCTACGCACACGCTCCTGCGACCGAAGCGCTCAAAAACTTAGAGAGCTAAGGAACAACTTGACGCTGGCAGGTCGATCTGTTCGGCTTGTCGGCAGAGAAAAACAAAGCCTTGCGGGGAACGTCCATGCTCATTCGCACCACGCTGTTCGCTGCCGCGCTCGCCGCTGTCCTGTCGGCGCCCGCGCGCGCCGCCGATCCCGGCATCACCGACAGCGAGATCACCATCGGGCTGTTCGCCCCGATGTCCGGCCCGCTCGCCGCCTTCGGCCTCGATGCGCTGCAGGCCGCCAAGATGTGGTACGAGGAGACCAACAAGAAAGGCGGCATCCACGGCCGCAAGATCAAGGTCATCGTCGAAGACGACAAGTGCGTGCCGAACGAAGCGGTCGCGGTCGTCAAGAAGTTCATCACTGTGGACAAGACTTTCATCGTGCACGGCGGCTCGTGCACCCCGGCCGCCGTCGCGGCGCAGGAATTCGTCACCCGCGAGAAGGTGCCGCACGTGATGCTCAACGCGTCCGGCGACGGCGCCGTGATCCCGCCGACGCGCTACGTGTTCGGCGCCTTCGCCGGAACCCAGCGTACCGTCGGCGCGTCCCTTGCCGAGTTTGCCGTGAAGGAGCTGAAGGGAAAGCGCGTCGCCATCATCGCGCATGACGACGACTTCGGCGTGGCGAACAGCACCACGTTCAAGGCGGTCGCGACCGCGCTCGGCGCGCAGGTCGTCGCCGCCGAGCTGATCTCGCCGCGCGTGACCGACGTGACGGCGCCGCTGCTCACCATCCGCGCCTCCAATCCGGACGTGATCGTCTCCACCGCCTACCCCGCCCCCGCCGTGCTGATCGGGCAGAAGTACGGTGAGTTCGCCATGATGAAGACGCCGCTGGTGCAGGCGATCCAGGGCATCCCGGTCCCGTCCGTCTATGCCAAGAACGTCGGCAACGACGCGGCGCTCGCCAACTTCTACTACGGCTCGCCGCTCAACGACCTGACCGAAGGGCCGAAGCAGCAGAAATGGCTCGCGCTCTACAAGCAGTATTATCCCGACCGCCAGCCGAGCGGCTTCATGACCTACGGGCTTCCCTCCGCGATGGCGGTGACGCGCGCGCTGGAGAAGGCCGGCAAGAACGTGACGCGCGAAAACTTCATCGACGCGATGGAGACACTGAACTTCGAGAGCGAGGTGATCGCGGGTCCCACGGCGTTTGCCAAGGACCGCCGCGACGGCGCCCGCTCCTCGATCTTCGTCAAGTTCGACGGCAAGACCCACACGCTGATGCCCGGCGTCTACACCTGGGACGGCAAGGCTGGCATGTGAGCGCGTCCGCGCGCTCATGTCGCCGCTTCTCCTGCAGGGCGTCGCCAGCGGCATCGTCACCGGTTGCGTCTATGCGCTGATCGCGCTGTCGCTGGTCATCGTCTACAAGTCGAGCGACGTCATCAATTTCGCCGGCGGCGAGATGGTGATGCTCGGCGGCTATCTCGGCATGTTCGCGCTGCTCTGGCTTGGGCTGCCGTACATCTTGATCTTTCCGTTTGCCGCGCTCGTCATCTTCGTCATCGGCGCGCTGTTCGACCGCGTGGTGCTCACGCGCGTCGTCGGCCGCGCGGTGCCGGGCCAGAGCATCCTTGTGGCGATGATCATCGGTACGGTCGGGCTCTCCTATGTGCTGAAAGGTGCGGTGCGCGTCATCCCCTACACCGAGGAGGTGCGCCGCCTGCCGCCGTTCTCCTCCGGCGCGCCGATCTTCATCGGGCCGGTGGTGCTGCAGCATCAGGACATCGCGATCGTCGTCGCCGCGGTCGCCATCATGGCGGCGCTGTGGGCCTTCTTCAGTTTCACGCTGATCGGCAAGGCGCTGCGCGCCACCAGCCAGAACCCGCGCGCCGCCGCCCTTGTCGGCATTCCGGTGCGCCTCATGAGCATGACGGCATGGGGCCTCGCCGCTGCGCTCGCCGGCGTCGCCGGCATTTTGCTGGCGCCGAAACTTCTGATCACCCCGGATATGGGCGTGATCGTGATCCTCGCGCTCGCCGCGGCGATCATCGGCGGCTTTGTCTCCCTGCCCGGTTGCGTTGCCGGCGGCATCGTGCTCGGCGTGGTGCAGAACCTGATCGGGCTTTACGTCTCCTCGCGCGCGATTTCGCTCGCACCGTTCCTCGTCATCATGATCGTGCTGCTGCTGCGGCCGCAGGGCCTGTTCGCCGGCAAGGCCGTGGCGAAGAAGGTGTGACGTGTACGGCGCGCCGCCCCTCTCGCGACTGGCTCTCCTTGCACCGCTGCTGATCGCGGGCTTTGTGCTGCCGCTGCTGCTGCCGCAGTATTTCCTCTACCTCGGCAACTTCCTGATGATGTTCGCCGTGCTCGCGCTCGGGCTCGACCTGCTGCTCGGCTGGGCCGGACAGTTCGCGTTTGCCCATATCGCGTTCTTCGGCATCGGCACCTACGCGACCGCGCTGCTGCAGATCCGGCTCGGCGTGCCGTTCGTGATCGGCATGCCGCTCGCCGCGCTGCTTGCCGGACTGATCGGCCTCGCCATCGGCTTTCCGGCGACGCGGCTGCGCACCGTCTATCTCGCGCTCGCAACCTTCGCGTTCGCGGAGGCCGCGCAATGGGTGTTCAACGCCTGGGACAAGGTCACAGGCGGCCCCGACGGCTTGCGCATCGCGGCGCCGAGCATCTTCGGCTACCGCGTCGGCACCGATCCGACCGCGTTCCCGGTGCTGGCCATCATCCTCGCGCTGATGATCGTCGCCACGATGTACCTCACCACCTCGAAGCTCGGCCGCGCGATGTGCGCGATCCGCGAGAGCGAGCACGTCGCCTCGGCTTCGGGCATCGACGTGCGCGCCACCAAGGCCTGGGCCTTCGCGATCTCGGCGATGTACGCGGGCGTCGCGGGCGGCATGTACACGCTGTTCCAGTCGTTCGTGAATCCCGACACCTTCGGCTTCGGCCAGATCGTGCTGCTGCTCTCGATGATCGTGGTCGGCGGGCTCGGCTCGATCCCCGGCGCGCTCATCGGTGTCGCACTGCTCGGACTTCTGCCGGAGGTGATGCGCACCACGATGCGCGGGCTGCTGATCTGGCAGGAGCTGGTCTACGGGCTGATCCTGATCGGCGCCGTGATGTTCATGCCGCGCGGCATCTGGGGCTTCATTGCCGGCCGGAGGGGTTCGCGATGAGCGCGCCGCTGTTCTCGCTGCGCGATGTCGGCGTGCGCTTCGGCGGCTTGCGCGCGCTCAACCGCTTCTCGATGGACGTGGCGCCGGGCGCGATCCATGCGCTGATCGGCCCGAACGGCGCCGGCAAGTCCACCGTGTTCAACTGCGTCTCGCGCTTCTATCGTCCCTCCGAAGGCGACATCCTGTTCGAAGGCTCCTCTCTGCTGCGCGTTCCGCCGCACGGGATCGCGGCGCGCGGCATCGCGCGCACTTTCCAGAACATTGAGCTGTGCCGCCGGATGACCGTGCTGGAGAACGTACTGATCGGCATGGCGCCGCGCGTGCCTCCCTATTTTCCCTTTGCGCCCTCGCGCAAGCGCGCCGCAGCCGAGCGCGATGCGCTCGCCGAAGCCGACGCGCTGCTCGAACGCACCGGGCTCCTGCGCTACCGCGATACCCCGGCCGAGCAGCTCGATTTCGGCCACCAGAAGATGCTCGACCTCGC
>DATEKY010000849.1:0-2745 GCA_035277225.1 Xanthobacteraceae bacterium | reverse complement strand
CGGGTGGTGCCGGCCTCGTGTTCATGGAGTCGACAAAAGTCGAGCGGCGCGGCTGCGGCACGATCGGCGACCTTGGCCTGTGGGATGACGCGTTCATTCCCGGGCTGAAGCGCTGCGTCGACTTCATCCGCCAGCACGGCGCGGTGCCCGGCATCCAGCTCGGCCATTCCGGACGCAAGGCGCGACGCTTCCGTCCGTGGGAAGGCGGCGCGCCGCTCAAGCCGTCGGCGGAGATCGTCGACTGGGATGCGTGGGAGCTCGTCTCCTCGAGCGCGATCAATGCGCCGGAGAGCGATCCGACCCCGCGCGCACTCACGCATGGGGAAATCCCCGAGGTGATCGAGCGCTGGGGCCAGGCGGCGCGGCGCGCGCATGAGGCCGGCTTCGACGTGCTCGATATCCATGGCGCACACGGCTACCTGATCCATCAGTTCCTCTCGCCGTTCTCGAACCTGCGAAACGACGAATACGGCGGCAGCGAATCAAACCGCATGAGGTTCGCCATCGAGGTGGTGGAAAGCGTGCGCGCGCACTGGCCCGCGGGAAAGCCGCTGTTCCTGCGCCTCTCGGTACAGGACGACGCCGGCTGGGGACCGGACCAGAGCGTTGCGCTGGCGAAGATCGTCAAGCCGAAGGGCGTCGATGTGATCGACTGCTCGTCAGGCGGGATGCGCGGTGCACCCGTCGTGAGTGCCGGGCCGGTGACATACGGCTATCAGGTGCCCTACGCCGAGCGGCTGCGCACCGATGCCGGCATCATGAGCATGGCGGTCGGGTTGATCGTGCATTGCGATCAGGCCGAGCAGATCCTGCAGGAGGGCCGCGCCGACCTGGTCGCGCTGGCGCGCGAGCTCTTGTACAACCCGAACTGGCCGATGGACGCGGCGCAGAAACTCGGCGTCGACGCGACCTTCGCCTCGGTGCCGTCGCCGCAAGCATACTGGCTCGCCAAGCGCGCGCAGTCGGTGAAGAGCGTGCAGCCTTCGACCTACGCGAAGGGCATGAAGGTCAGCTAGAAACAAAGACAAGCACTCATGAGCCAGGCAAGCGAGTTTCATAACCTCGACGATCCGAGCGATGGGCTCTTCCGTGAGCTTGGGCTCGGTCTCACAACCCGGATTTTTGCCGGTGAGCAGGCGATGCTTTCGGTCGTGACCATTGCACCCAACGGTCAGGGGACGCTGCATCATCACCCGGAAGAGCAATGGGGTGTCCTGCTCGAAGGCTCGGCCGTCCGCGTTCAGGGCGACGAGGAGATTCCGGTCAAGAAGGGCGACTTCTGGCGCACGCCGGGCGGCGTGCCCCACACCATGCGGGCCGGCCCCGAAGGCGCGCGCGTGCTGGATATTTTCAGTCCTCCGCGGCCCGAATACCGTAAACCGGGGAAAGGATATGCCGGCGCATAGGCTGAGGCCAGCGCGGCGGGTCTACCGATTCACGAACGTCCGCGCAGCTCTCGACGTATCTTACGGCATCGGCAATGGCGGTATCATAGTACAAAAAAGTACTTTGCATGGGGTTGTTTTTCAGTTTTTTTCCGCGACCCCACCCCGCTAGAGCATTTCACGGGTCGGCTGAATCGGAAAAGGATTCCGGCTGAAGGCGGAATGTGATTCAAGATGCTGGCTGGGCAGGAGGCCAGCATCTGATGGCCCGACCTTTATCCGAAGATCTGCGCAAGCGTGTTGTTTCGGCGGTTTTGGGTGGCGAAAGTTGCCGAGCGGTGGCGGCGCGGTTTGGTGTTGCAATTTCCTCTGTGGTGAAGTGGTCGCAGCGCTACCGGGCGACCGGTTCTGTTGCGCCCGGCAAGATGGGCGGGCATCTCAAGCCGCGGCTTGCGCCACATCGGGAGTTCATCCTGAAGCGGCTCAGTCAAACGCCGCATCTGACGCTGCACGCGCTAAAGGACGAACTGGCCGCGCGCGGGATCAAGGTCTCGCACAATGCGGTCTGGTTGTTCCTGCGGCGCGAGGGCCTGCGGTTCAAAAAAAACGCTGTTCGCCATTGAGCAGGCCCGCTCCGACGTTGCCCACCGGCGCCGCCGCTGGCGCTCATGGCAGGCCGGCCTTGACCCTCATCGCCTGGTCTTCATCGACGAGACATGGATCAAGACCAGCATGGCTCCGCTGCGCGGATGGGGCCCGAAGGGCGCTCGCCTGCGAGGCTTCGTGCCGCAGGGGCATTGGCGCACCCTGACCTTCCTCGGCGCCTTACGTTGCGATCAGCTCACGGCCCCATGCGTCTTCGACGGTCCGATCAATGGCGAATGCTTCCGTGCCTATGTCGAACAGCAGCTCGTGCCTGTCCTCAGGCCCGGTGACATCGTGATCCTGGACAACCTCGGCAGCCACAAATCAGCTGCGCTCCGCCGCATGATCAAGGCTGCCGGTGCAAGGCTTTGGTACCTGCCGCCCTATTCACCCGATCTCAATCCGATCGAGCAGGCCTTCGCTAAGATCAAGCATTGGATGCGCGCTGCCCAAAAGCGCACTGTCGAGGACACCTGGCGTCACATCGGAAATCTCGTCGCAGCAATCGAGCCAACCGAATGCAGCAACTACTTCGCCAACGCCGGATACGCTTCCGTCAAATTGTGAAAGGCTCTAGCTCCGCCCTCATCCTGAGGTGGCCGCGAAAGCGGCCCTCGAAGGATGGCCCACGTTCGGAGCTCGCCGCCATCCTTCGAGGCTCGCTGCGCTCGCACCTCAGGATGAGGTTCAGAGTTGAACGACCCCGTCGCGAACG
>DATEKY010000848.1:0-2195 GCA_035277225.1 Xanthobacteraceae bacterium | reverse complement strand
CTCGACGAGGAACCGCCGGCGGACGTCTACGACGAATGCATGCTGCGGCTGATGACGACCGACGGCGTGATGCTGTGCACCTTCACGCCGCTCAAGGGGCAGACCGAGATCGTGCAAAGGTTCATCGCGTGTGTAGCGGGCAGGGGTGTAGGGCGGATTAGCGAAGCGTAATCCGCCGGCGGGTTACGCCTTCGGCTAACCCGCCCTACGATAGCGGCGATGCTGGTTCGAGCCCTTCGCAAGACGCTGCGTGAAGCGCTGGCCCTCTGCGCGTTCGCGGCGCTGTGCCTGATCGCCTGGCTGTGGCACGAGGGCGCGTCCTTCCGCACGATCGTGCTGCTGACCCTTGCGTTCGGCGCGGTCGCGGTCACGCTGTTCGTGCTCGCGGTCTTCGCCGCGATGCCCGGCCAGTATCTGCGCCATCGCGCAGCGCTGCGCGCGGAACTCCGCAAGCGCGGCGCGCTCTCGCGCGAGGAGCGGGCGGACGCGCTCGATCGTCATCGCATGAACCCGGCGCCCGCGGCCGATCGCGACCCGCGCGTCGTGCCGTGGTGGGAGTGGTGACCCCGCGCCGGGCATGGGATAATGCCGGTTCGAACAGCGATCGGTCGCCGGAATGCCTGGATCACTGATCACGCGAGTCCTCGCAGCCGCGGTCGTCGTGATGGCGGCGGGCGCGTCTGCGAGGGCGGAGATTTCGGTCGAGCCGCCGGTGTCCGGCGGGCCGGCGCGGATCGTCATCACCGGCGCGATGGACTGGAATGTCGCCGACCAGTTCATTCAGAAGGCGGACGCCGTCTCGAATGCCGTCGTCGTCTTCAACAGCGAAGGCGGCGATCTGCTGGCCGGGCTGATCATCGGGCGGACCATCCATCAAAAGAAATTCTCCACCGCGGTGAAGCAGGGCGAGCTGTGCACGAGCGTCTGCGCTCTCGCCTGGCTCGCGGGTGTGCAGCGCTTCCTCGAGCCGCGTGCGCGCATCGGATTTCGTGCGGATCCCTCCGAGACCAAAGCATCGCTCGAGGCCTACCTGAACGATATCGGTCTTCCGGCGGCGGCGATCGCCTACATCCATGCGGCGCCGACCGACAGCCTGACCTGGCTCGACCCCGCGCAGGCCGCAAAGCTCGGGCTTGCGATGTCGGCTCCGCAGGGCGCGACCGGCTCCGTCGGCGGGCCTGCGGAATCGCTGTGGGATTACGACGGCTCGAGACTGGTGCTGGTCAACGACGGCCTGCAGCGCAAACTCTATTACGAAACGCCGCGGCCGGGGCTCGTCGACCTCGGGGTGCAGCGCGGCACGCTGTTCTTCGTCGGCCAGCAGAAGGGCCGCGCCTATCGCGGCATCGCGCGGGTCTTTTCGAAACGATGCGGCGCCATTCCCTATTCGGTCAGCGGCGAAATGTCGGAAGACAGCCAGACCATCCTGGTGCGCGGCAAGGCCCCCTCGGTCGACGGCAAATGCCGCATCCTGGCGACCTACGAGGCGACCACGATGCTGGTCCGCAGCCGGCAGCAATCGTCCGCTCCCGCCTCGCCGGGCTCCCCGCCGCCGTAAGCCTGCGCCTTGCGCCTTCGTCGCCGCCTTCGCGGGCACAGGTCGCGGGCTACTTCACCACCACGGTGGTGCCGACCGCCACCCGCCTGTAGAGATCGGCGACGTCCGTATTGCGCATGCGGAAACAGCCGGAGGATTCCGCCTCGCCGACCGACTCCGCATCGGGCGAGCCGTGGATGCGGTAGAGCGTGCTGCCGAGATACATCGCGTGGCTGCCGAGCGGATTGTCCGGGTCGCCGCCCTTCATGTGGCGCGGCACGTCGCGTTGCCGCGCGATCATCTCCGCCGGCGCGGTCCAGTCCGGCTTCTCCTTCTTGGCGGTGATCTTGTGCGTGCCCTTCCACTGGAAGCCGGCGCGGCCGACGCCGATGCCGTAGCGCAGCGCCGTGCCGCCGCCCTGGACGAGATAGAGCCGCCGCTCCGCGGTATCGACCACGATGGTGCCGGGCGCGTATTTGCCCGGATAGCTCACCGAGGTGCGGCCGAGCCCGGTGCCGTCGAGGCCGAAGACGTTGTAGACGCCCTTCTTCGAGGCGCCGCCGCGCAGCGTCTCGAGCCGCTCGCCGTCGGACTGGGCGCGCGCGAGAGCGGCAGGACCGAGCAGGGCGGCGATCGCCACCACGGTCGCAACGGTGCG
>DATEKY010000847.1:0-3932 GCA_035277225.1 Xanthobacteraceae bacterium | reverse complement strand
TGCAGATCCGCACCCGCGCGATGCACGAGATCGCCGAATACGGCATCGCGGCGCATGCGCTCTACAAGGACGGGCACGGCTTGCCGTCCGAAATGCTGTCGCGCGAGAGCAACGCGTATGCCTGGCTGCGCCACACCATCGAGTTGCTGTCGGAGGGCGTGAACTCGGAGGAGTTCCTCGAGCACACCAAGCTCGAGCTGTTCCACGACCAGGTGTTCTGCTTCACGCCGAAGGGCCGCCTGATCGCGCTGCCGCGCAAGGCGACCGCGATCGACTTCGCGTACGCGGTGCATACCGACGTCGGCAACAGCGCGGTCGGCGCCAAGATCAACGGCAAGATCGCGCCGCTGGTGTCGGAGCTCACCAACGGCGACGAGGTGGAGATCGCGACCTCCAAGTCGCAGACCGCGCCGCCGGCGGCGTGGGAATCCGTCGTCGTCACCGGCAAGGCGCGCGCCGCGATCCGCCGTGCGACGCGCGCCGCGGTGCGCACGCAATATGTCGGCTTCGGGCGGCAGATGGTCGAGCGGCTGTTCCAGCGCGCCAAGAAGGACTATTCGGACGAGAAGCTGCAGGGCGCGCTGCCGCGGCTCGCGCGCGCCTCGGTGGACGAGGTGATGGCGGCGGTCGGGCGCAGCGAGATGCGCGCCTCCGACGTCGCGCGCGCGATGTACCCGGACTACAAGGAGGAGCGCGTCGCGCGCGCCGCGACGCCGAAGGCGGAGAGCGGCTGGTTCGGGCTGCGCAAGGCGAAGTCGCTGATCTTCCGCGTGCCGGACGGCAAGGATGCCGACGACGCGATCCCGATCCGCGGCATCGGCGGCGAGCAGCCGGTGCGCTTCGCCCCGGACGGCGGCGCGGTGCCGGGCGACCGCATCGTCGGCATCATGTCGCCGGGCGAGGGCATCACGATCTATCCGATCCAGTCGCCCGCGCTGAAGGAGTTCGAGGACACGCCGGAGCGCTGGCTCGACGTGCGCTGGGACATCGACGGCGAAAGCGCGCAGCGCTTTCCGGCGCGCATCAAGGTGAATTCGCGCAACGAGCCGGGCTCGCTCGCGCAGGTCGCGCAGGTGATCGCCGAGCACGACGGCAACATCGACAATGTGCGCATGACACGCGGTGCGCCGGACTTCACCGAGCTGCTGATCGATCTCGAGGTCTACGACCTCAAGCACCTCAACGCGATCATCGCGCAGCTCAAGGCCAAGCCGGTGGTGGCGCGGGTCGAGCGGGTGAATGCGTGATGAAGACGGGAAAACTATTTCGCGTCGGCTACCGGCAGGCTGTGCGCCTTCCGAAGGAAGCCCGGTTGCCTTGCGGAGATATCGAGATCGTTCGGCGAGGCAGCGAGCTGGTTTTGCGCCCGAAGCTAAATGGCGGGCGGCGGCGAAAAAACGCTGCATCGCTGCCGCGAGGGCGGTAGAAGCAGCCACCTAGCCTCAGGAATGGACTGCTGATGCCCCCAAACAAGCTCCGCCTCGGCGTCAACATCGATCACGTCGCGACCATCCGCAACGCGCGCGGCGGGAAACATCCCGACCCGGTGAAGGCCGCGCTCGTCGCGGTCGAGGCAGGCGCGGACGGCATCACAGCGCATCTGCGCGAGGATCGCCGCCACATCCGCGACGACGACATCACCCGGCTGAAAGCGCAGCTCACCAAGCCGTTGAACTTCGAGATGGCGGCGACGCGCGAGATGGTCGACATCGCGCTGAAGGCACGCCCGCACGCCGCCTGCATCGTGCCGGAGCGGCGCCAGGAGGTGACCACCGAAGGCGGGCTCGACGTGGTGCGCCAGCACAATCAGCTCACGCCGATCATCGCCGAGCTGAAGGCGGCCGGCGTCCGCGTGTCGCTGTTCATCGGCGCCGACATGAAGCAGATCGAGACCGCGGCCGAGGTCGGGGCGCCGGTGATCGAGATCCATACCGGCGCGTGGTGCGAGGCGGTGATCGACGGACATGCCACCATGGCGGCGATGGAATTCGAGCGCATCAAGGCCGGTGCGACGCGCGCGAAAGCGCTCGGGCTCGAGGTGCACGCCGGCCACGGCCTCGACCTCGCGACCGCCGAGACGGTCGCGGCGCTGCCCGAGATCGTCGAGCTCAACATCGGGCATTTCCTGATCGGCGAGGCGATCTTCGGCGGACTGACCGGGACCATCACGGCGATGCGTGCCGCGATGGAGCGCGGCCTCGCGCGCCGGCCCGCGTGAGCGCGCAATGAGCTTCGCATGATCCTGGGCATCGGCTCCGACATCACCGATATCCGCCGCATCGAGAAGGTGATCGAGCGGCACGGCGAGCGGTTCCTCGGTCGCATCTTCACGGACGCGGAGCGCAAGCGCGCCGAGCGGCGCGCCAAGAGCGTCGAGACCTACGCCAAGCGCTTCGCCGCCAAGGAGGCCTGCGCCAAGGCGCTCGGCACCGGGCTGCGCGCCGGGGTGTGGTGGCGCGACATGGGGGTGGTGAACCTGCCGTCCGGGCGGCCCACCATGAAGCTGACGGGCGGCGCGGCCGCGCGATTGGCCAAAATCACCCCGGCCGGCATGGAGGCGCGGATCGATCTCACCATCACGGACGAGTATCCGCTGGCGCAGGCCTTCGTGGTGATCTCGGCGGTGCCTGTGGGCACCCCCGCATGAAGTTCCGAGACTGATTCAACGATTGCCCGGAACTCCTTGCCAGTGCCTTCGTTTTCGAAGGCATCATGGCAGACAAAACGCAGCAACCCGCTCTCAAGGTCTTCGCCTTCAATTGTTCGCTCAAGAGCGCGAAGGACAAGGAGGCGTCGTCCACCGATGCGCTGCTCAAGCAGCTCATGGACGAGCTGGAAAAGCACAATGCGACGGGCGCGGTGGTCCGCGCGGTGGATCACAACATCAAGCCCGGCGTGTCGTCGGACGAGGGGGAGGGCGACGACTGGCCCGCGCTGCGCCAGCGCGTGGTCAATGCCGATATCCTGATCATGGCCACCCCGATCTGGCTGGGTCAGCCCTCGAGCGTTGCCAAGCGCGTGATGGAGCGGATGGACGCATTCCTCGGCGAGACCGACGACAAGAGCCGCATGCCGTCCTACGGCAAGGTCGGCGTGGTGGTCGTGGTCGGCAACGAGGATGGCGCGCACCATTGCGCCGCCGAGCTGACCCAGGCGCTGACCGAGGTCGGATTCACCGCGCCGCCGGGCGCGGTGACTTACTGGGTCGGAGAGGCGCAGGGCGACAAGGTGTACAAGGACCTCGCGCGCACCCCGAAAGCGGTCGCCGAAACCACCGCGATGCTCGCCTCGAACACCGCGCATCTGGCGCGGCTGCTGAGGAAACACAGTTATCCGGGAATCGGCTAGCGGCCCCGCGCGGCCGCTTCCCGCTTCCCGGCCACGGTCCGAATTCGTTGCTATCTCAACAGCTTGTGGTGGACGTCACAAATTAGAGCGATTGCCGACGCTTCGTTGCGCGCCTTGTCCCCAACCGCTACAAGGGCCAGTTAGGGGTGGGGGCGCCACCTGACGAAAGCCCAGAGGCCAATGCGCGTGTCGACAGCCGAACAAAAGCGGAAAGAAGGCGGATTCGCCGAAACTGTACGCGTGGTCATCCACGCCCTCATCATCGCGGTGGTCATCCGCACGTTCCTGTTCCAGCCGTTCAACATTCCGTCCGGCTCGATGATGGCGACGCTGCTGGTCGGCGATTCGCTGTTCGTCTCGAAATTCTCCTACGGCTATAGCCGCTATTCGCTGCCGTTTTCTCCGCCTCTGTTCTCGGGCCGCATCTTTGCCTCGCTTCCCAAGCGGGGCGATATCGTGGTCTTCCAGTCGCCGCACGATGAAGCGGTCGATCTGATCAAGCGAATCGTGGGTCTTCCCGGCGACCGCATCCAGATGATTGCTGGCCACCTGCACATCAATGGCGAGCCGGTCCCGCGCGACCG
>DATEKY010000846.1:0-2639 GCA_035277225.1 Xanthobacteraceae bacterium | reverse complement strand
ATGTCGGGCGCCGTGTTCCGCGCCGGCTATCCGGACTGGCGCAAGGTCGAGGCGCAGCGCGACCCGAAGATCATGTCCGACTTCTGGCGCCGCGTGACCGCGGAGGCCGCATGAGGATCCTGATCCTGGGGGCGACCTCGGCGATTGCGCAGGCTTACGCGCGCCGGCGCGCGCAAGGCAGCGATTTCATTCTCGCGGCACGGCGCGAGGACCGGCTTGCCGCAATCGCCGCCGACCTGAAGGCCTCAGGCGCCGCGAGCGCGGAGGTCCTCGTCGCCGATCTTGCCGCGGTGGAGCGGATCGAGCAGGGCGTTGCCGACCTGCGTGCGCGGATCGGCGCGATAGACGAGGTGGTCGTCGCCTACGGCGTACTGGGCGAGCAGGCCGCCGCGGAGCAAGACCTCGCGCAGGCGCGCGCACTGATCGACAACAATTTCACCAGCGCGGCGCTCTGGGTTCTCGCGCTGCTCAAGGGCCGCGCGGAGAACGCGCCGCTCACCGTCGTCGGCATCGGCTCGGTCGCCGGCGACAAGGGGCGCGCCGGCAATTTCATCTACGGCTCCGCCAAGGCGGCATTCGACCGCTTCCTCGAGGGCTTGCAGCACAAATATGACGGCTCGGCCGTGCGCATCGTCCGCGTGAAGCCGGGCTTCGTCGACACCCCGATGACCGCCGGCATCGAGAAGGGCGGGCCGCTCTGGGCGACGCCCGACCGCGTCGCGGCCGACATCGTGCGTGCCGTCGCGAAACGCCGTCGCGTCGTTTACACGCCGTGGTTCTGGTGGGTGATCATGATGATCATCCGCCACCTGCCGTGGTTCGTCTTCCGGCGGCTCAAGATCTGATGGCGGACGCAATCAAGATCGCGCTCACCGGGGCAGCCGGGCTGGTCGGGCAGAATCTGATCCCGCGCCTCAAGGCGCGCGGCTACGGCAACATCGTGGCGCTCGACAAGCACAAGGCCAATGTCGCAACGCTGCGGCAGCTGCATCCGGATATTGAGGTGATCGAGACCGATCTCGCGCACGACGACGGCTGGCAACAGGCCATCGCCGACGCCGATGTGGTGGTCTTTTCCCATGCGCAGATCGGCGGGCTGGACGAGGCGGCGTTCACGGCGAACAACGTGACGGCGACCGCGCGCGTGATCGAGGCGGTGCGCGCGCGCCAGCCGTATGTGATCCACCTCTCGTCATCCGTCGTGGAATCCGCGGCCGACGACTGGTACGTTCAGAGCAAGGACGCGCAGGAGAAGCTCGTCGTCGAGTCCGACCTGCCGGTCGTCGTATTGCGCCCGACCTTGATGTTCGGCTGGTTCGACCGCAAGCATCTCGGCTGGCTTGCCCGTTTCATGCAGAGAGCACCGGTGTTCCCCATTCCCGGCAGCGGGCGCTACCTGCGCCAGCCGCTTTACGCGGGGGATTTCTGCGACGTCATCATGGCCTGCATCGAACGGCGCCCGTCCGGCACCTACAACATCTCCGGACAGGAGAAGATCGACTACATCGACCTGATCCGCGCCGTGAAGGAGGCGACCGGCGCGCGCGCCCCGATCGTGCGCATTCCCTATTCGGCATTCTGGGCGCTGCTCTGGCTCTACGGCCTGTTCGACCGCGATCCGCCGTTCACCACCAAGCAGCTCGAGGCGCTGGTCACGCCCGACGTTTTTGAAGTGATCGACTGGCCCGGCATTTTCGGCGTGACGGCGACACCGCTGAAGGCGGCGCTCGCCGAGACGTTCCGGCACAAGACCTACTCGCAAATCGTGCTGGAGTTTTGATGAGCCGCGTCGTCGTCATCGGTGCGGGCGCGATGGGGCTGGCGGCGGCCTATCACGCGCTCAAGCGCGGCCATCAGGTGACCGTGCTCGAAGCCGCCCCCGAGGCGGGCGGCATGGCGGCGCATTTCGATCTCGGCGGCCTGTCGATCGAGCGCTACTACCATTTCGTCTGCAAGGCGGATCAATCGACGTTCGATCTGCTCGCCGAGCTTGGCCTCGGCGACAAGATGCGCTGGGTCCCGACCTCGATGGGCTACTACATCGACGGCACGCTCTATCGGTGGGGCGACCCGTTTTCGCTGCTGAGATTGCCCAAGCTCACGCTGATCGAAAAGCTGCGCTACGGCGCGATGATGTTCTTCTCCACCAGGCGCAGCGACTGGCGCAGCCTGGAGAATGTTTCGGCGAAGGACTGGATCACGCGATGGTGCGGCAGCGCCGTCTACGAGCGGCTGTGGGCGCCGCTGTTCCGGCTGAAGTTCTTCGAGTACGCGGAGAACATCTCCGCCGCCTGGATCTGGACCCGGATCAAGCGCGTCGGCACCTCGCGCCGGTCGCTGTTCCAGGAAGAGCTCGGCTATATCGAAGGTGGCTCGGAAACGCTCGTCCATGCGCTCGCCCGCGCGATCGAGGCGAAAGGCGGGACCTTGCGTCTCGACGCGCCGGTCACACGCGTGTTGATCGAGAACAATCGCGCGGTCGGCGTGATCACCGGCGAGGAGTTCTTCGCGGCCGACGCCGTCATCAGCACCGTGCCGACGCCTTACGTCGGCCGCTTCGTGCCCGACCTGCCCGAACGCGCGCGCTATGAGGCCATCGCCAATATCGGCGTGGTGTGCGTCGTGTTCCGGCTGAAGCG
>DATEKY010000845.1:0-3225 GCA_035277225.1 Xanthobacteraceae bacterium | reverse complement strand
TTCTTCGCACGCTGGATCGACTGGCTCGACCAGTCCGGGCTGCCGGGCGGCTGCCCGATCCTTGCCGCCGCGATCGAGTTCGACGACGTGCCGGGGCCGGTGCACGACGTGGCGGCGCGCCAGTTCGTTGAGTTGCAGCGCCTGATCGTGAAGTTCGCGCGCGCCGCAAAGCCCGACGGCGACGCCGACGCGCTCGCTGCCGCCGTCATCGGGCTTGCGATGTCGCATCTCGTTCGCGTGCGGCTGCTCGGCGAACGCAAAGCGCGCGCCGTCACAATGCGGGCGTTCGAAGGTTTGCTGAACTAGTCTTTTTGCGCGTGATCTTGTCCGAAAACCGGTTCCCACTTTTCGGGATCACACGTCCACCGCTCGGCTGGCATCCGAGCCGAACTGCCGCCACCACATCACGAGCACCACCGCCGCGGTCGTGGCCATGAACACGTAGGGGCTGACGAACCAGCCGAGATAGCCGAGCGCGAAGAAGAACGCGCGCTGGCCGTGATTGAAGTGCCGCCCCGCGGCGGTGAACAGGTCGGTGGTGCGCTTCACGTGCGCCTCGGCTTCCAGCGTGTCCTTCTCGGCCGGCGGCGGCATCGCGCCGAGCAGGATCGCGACGTAGTTATAGAGCCGGTACGACCAGCCGAACTTGAAGAACGCGTAGACGAAGATCACCGCGAGCCCGATCGCCTTCATCTCCCACAGCACGCGGCCGGTCTGGATGCCGATCGGCAGGGTGGCGACCACGTTGAGCACGTCGTCGGTCGAGCGGATGATGGTGAGCGCGCCGCCGATCGCGAACAGCGAGGTCGAGGCGAAGAAGGCGGTGCCGTTCTGCAGCGCCGCCATCACCTGCATGTCGACCATGCGCATCTCGCGGTCGAGCATGCGGCGCATCCATACCGCGCGATAGCGGTTCATGCGCGCGTTCAGCCCCTCGCGCTTGTGCGGTACATATTCGAGCAGGATCGCGTAGCCGCCCCAGGCTGCGATGAACCAGGCAAAGGCGAGGAGATCGGGCAGGGTGAACGGCATAGGCGGTGCCCTTTGCCCACATGCTGCCTTGCGCGCGGGCTTGCGACAACACCATATGCTAGTCCTGTCGCGAGGAGACCCGAATGCCGCAGACCATTACCACCGGATACAAGGCGCTGCTCGCCGACGCCGAGCGCCAGATCGAGACCTTGAGCGTGGAGGAGGCGCGCAAGCTGCACGGCAGCGCCGACGTGACCTTCGTCGACCTGCGCGATCCACGCGAGCGCGACCGCGAGGGCAAGATGCCGGGCGCCTTCCATTGCACACGCGGCATGCTCGAGTTCTGGATCGACCCCGAAAGCCCGTATCACAAGCCGCAATTCGCCGAGGACAAGAAGTTCGTGTTCTTCTGCGCCGGCGGCTGGCGCTCGGCGCTCGCGGCGCAAACCGCGGCGCGCATGGGGCTGAAGCCGGTCGCGCACATCAAGGGCGGGTTTTCCGAATGGAGGAAATCCGGCGCGCCGGTCGAGGAGCCGGTCGCGAAGAAGACGTAGAGTCATTCGCGTTGTTGATCGGCGCGATCAGCACATTTGGCTTGATCTTTCGGTCACCTCACCCTGAGGTGCGAGCGTAGCGAGCCTCGAAGGGCGAGGTGACGGAGATCGTTGCCATCCTTCGAGACGCCCGCCCTTCAGCGCGTTTACGCGCGTCTGCAACGCGCTATGGGCGGGCTCCTCAGGATGAGGTCTGGACGGACGCATGAAGCTCATCATCGGCAACAAGAACTATTCCTCGTGGTCGTTCCGGCCGTGGATCGGCCTGAAGGCCACCGGCATCGCGTTCGACGAGGAGGTGATCCCGCTCTACGTTGAAGGCAGCAAGGAGAAGATCCTCGCGCATTCGCCGGCCGGCAAGGTGCCGGTGCTGATCGACGGCGCGACGCATGTGTGGGAATCGCTCGCGATCCTCGAATACGCGGCGGAGAAGTTTCCCGACGCCGGCCTGTGGCCGTCCGATCCGGCGGCGCGGGCCCACGCGCGCGCCATCGCGACCGAGATGCATGGGGGCTTTGCGGCGTTGCGCACCGAGTGCGGCATGACGATGTGGCGGCCGCATCTGCCCAAGACACTGTCGGACGACGCGAAAGCCAACGTCGCGCGCATCCAGGCGCTGTGGACCGATACGCGCACGCGCTTCGGCGCAAGCGGGCCGTTCCTGTTCGGCCGCTTCTGCGCCGCGGACGCGATGTATGCGCCGGTCGCCTCGCGCTTCGAAAGCTATGCGATCGACGTCACCGCGCCGGTCGCGGCCTACATGCAGGCGATGATGGCGCTGCCGGCCTGGCAGGAATGGCGCCGCGCGGCACTCGCCGAAACCTGGGTGCTGCCGCAGTTCGAGGATTTTCCGCCGGAGCAGCGGCTGAAGGCTTGACTGTCATTCCGGGGCGTCCGCCGTAGCCCGCAGGGCGAAGGCGGGACGAGCCCGGAATCCATAACCACGAACCGAGCGACTCTTCCCAGTTTCGTGGTTATGGATTCCGGCCCTCGCTCCGCTCGGCCGGAATGACGACAGTGTTACGTCACCGCGGTCGGCGCGAGCGCGTCGATGTCGGTCACCACGTCGATCACCGCCGGGCGGTTCGCCGCGAGTGCCTTTGCGAGCGCCGCGGGGAAATCCGCCGGTTTCTCGACGCGGATGCCGAGCGCGCCCATGTCCTCGGCGATCTTGGCGAAGTTGACCGAGGTGTAGGTCCACAGCTCGCGCGCCTGCTCGGTCTGCTTGCCGCCATAGGCGCGGTCGAAGCCGCGCTTGCTCTGGTTGCCGCCCGCATTGTTGTTCACCACCGTCACGCTGTTGAGCTTCCAGCGCACCGCGGTCTCGATCTCGCCGATGTGGTACCAGAAGCCGGCGTCGCCGGTGAACACGACCACCGGGCGATCCGGGCAGGCGGCCTTGGCGCCGATGCCGGCGCAGAACGCAAAGCCGAGATGGCCGGCGGAGCGGAAGTAGCTTTGCTGCGTGGTGCGCAGATCGTACATGCCGCCCATCCACATGCCGGCATGGCCGGTGTCGACGATGACGATCGCGTCGTCCGGCACATGCTTGGTGAGGTCGCCGCACATGCGCGCCGGATGGATCGGAATTTGATCCGAGGTGAGCAGCGCGTTGTACTTCGCGTACCACTCCTTGCAGATGCCCTGCGCCTCGGCGATCCACGCCTTGCGCTTGCTCGCCGTGCCGCGGTCTGCGAGC
>DATEKY010000844.1:0-4304 GCA_035277225.1 Xanthobacteraceae bacterium | reverse complement strand
ATCGACGATTGGCACCTTGCGCCCGGCTTCGTCGATCTGCACCCGGCGCTGCTGGTGCGCGATCCGGCCGATCCGAGGGGCAAGCCCAGCTATTTCGTCCTGCTCGGCTGGTCAGGCGGGCGCGTCACGACGATCCGCGACTTTCGCCACGCACGTTATGCGGTGGCGGATGCGGAGGTCGTGGCGCTCGGCTAGAGCATGATCCCGAAAAGTGGGTACCGGTTTTCGGAAAAGATCATGCTCCACTAATCAAGCAGCCAGCAGTTGCTCGCGCTTCGCCCAGTCGAGCGTCTTGTCGAGCGCGCGGGACAGCTTGTCGAACAGCTCGTCGATCTCGGCCGGCTTGATGATCAGCGGCGGGCAGACCGAGATGATGTCGCCCGCGATCACCCGCACGATCAGGCCTTCGGCCTCGGCGTTGCGCACGACCGACGCGCCGACGCCCTTCTTCGGATCGAACGGCTTCTTCGCGCGCTTGTCGCCGGCAAGCTCGATCGCGCCGACCAGACCCATGCCGCGTGCCTCGCCGACCAGCGGGTGCTCGGCCAGTGCCATCAGGCGTTTCTGGAACTGCGGGCTGCGAGATGCGGCGCCTTCGAACACCTTGTCGCGCTTGTAGATCTCGAGCGTCTTCACCGCGACAGCCGCCGCGACCGGATGGCCCGAATAGGTGAAGCCGTGGCCAAACGTCCCGATCTTTTTGCTCTCCACGATCAGCGCCTGATACATGTCCTCGGGGATCATCACGCCGGCGATCGGCAGAAAAGCCGACGAGAGCGCCTTGGCGACCGAGATCGAGTTCGGCTTGTAGTCGAGCGCGGTGCAGCCGAACGGCGTCCCGACCCGACCGAAGCCGCAGATCACCTCGTCGCTGATCATGAACACGTCGTACTTCGCGCACACCGCCATGATCTTCGGAAAGTAGGTCTTCGGCGGCACGATCACGCCGCCCGCGCCCATGATCGGCTCGGCGATGAAGGCCGCGACCGTGTCCGGGCCTTCCTTCAGGATCAGCTCTTCGAGCTCTGCAGCGCAGCGCGTCGCGAACTCTTCCTCGCTCTCGCCGTCCTTGCCGAAGCGATAGTGGTGCGGGCAACTGGTGTGCAGCACGCGCGCGATCGGCAGGTCGAAATCGATGTGGTTGTTCGGCAGGCCGGTAAGCGAGGCCGAGGCGATGGTCACGCCGTGATAGGCCTTCACGCGGCTGATGATCTTCTTCTTGTCCGGGCGGCCGAGCGCGTTGTTCATGTACCAGACGAGCTTCATCTGGCTGTCGTTCGCTTCCGAGCCGGAATTGCAAAAGAATACTTTCGAGATCGGCACCGGCGCGATCTCTTTCAGCTTCTCGGCGAGCTCGATGCCGGGGTCGTGGCTTTTCGCGGTGAACAGATGCGCGAAGGGCAGCTTGCGCATCTGCGCGGTAGCCGCCTCAACCAGTTCCTCGTTGTCATAGCCGAGCGCCGTGCACCACAGGCCGGCCATGCCTTCGAGATACTGCTTGCCCTCGCTGTCGTAGATGTAGACGCCCTTGCCGCGCTCGATCACCAGCGGACCGGTCTCGCGGATCGTCGCCTGATTGGAGTAGGGATGGATGAGCGTCTCGACCGCACGGGTCTGCAGATTGGAAAGCGGGGCCATGGCTTTGTCCTTGCTCGGGATTGCCCAACGCTATGCGGGCGAAAGGCGCGGTAGTCCAATAGAAAATTGCGATGGCGTAACGCCGATCAGCTGGCGTTCCGTCAGCTTGCGGACCGTAACATGTCAGCGGTCGCGGCGTCCGCTGGGAAAAACGACTCGATCGCAAGCTCGGCAAGCGTGACGTCGACGGGCGTGCCGAAGATGGTCGTGGTCGAGAACAGCGAGAGCGTCCCGGCTTCCGTTCGGAAGCGCAGCGGCACGACGACGCCGGCGTACTCCTGGGTAACGTTGACGCGCGCCGCTTTCGCACCGCCCGGCGCCGGGTAGGCCGCAAGCTCGTCGAACAGCGCCGTCAGAATGGGATCGGCCGTCACGTCGATCTGCTGGCGCAGCCGCGCGAGCAGGTGGGCGCGCCATTCGGCCAGGTTCTCGATGCGCGGGGCGAGCCCTTCGGGATGCAGGGACAGCCGCAGCACGTTGACCGGCGGCTGCATCAGTTTCGGTACCGCTCCCGCAAGCAGCGGCGGCACGGCGGCGTTGTGCGCGACCAGCGTCCAGTGGCGGTCGACCGCGATCGCCGGATAAGGCTCATGCCCCTTGAGCACGAGGTCGACCGCCTTGCGCGCCTGCTGCAGCGCCGGGTCTTCCAGCGTCCGCTGCGGAAACACCGGTGCGTACCCGGCCGAGACCAGCAGCACGTTGCGCTCGCGCAGCGGCACCTCGAGCCGCTCGGCGAGCCGCAGCACCATGTCGCGCGAGGGCTGCGCGCGCCCGGTTTCGAGGAAGCTCAGATGCTTGGTCGAGATCTCGGCATCGAGCGCGAGATCGAGCTGGCTCAGGCGGCGGCGCTGCCGCCATTCGCGCAGGTGATCGCCGATGGCCCGTGTTTCCATGGTGGCAGGATAGTGCAGGGGACGCGCCGTCTCCATTACCTGCCAGTTAATCGACCGGCGGATGGAGCCGGCATAGATGGCGGGACAGGCGCCGCGAGTAACGCGGCAAGCCGCTGAAACAGGAGCCTGCCATGAACCGAAACACCTTTCTGCGTTACGCCCTGCTCGCCGACGCAGTCGCGAGCGGCGCGACCGGCCTGCTGCTGATCGCGGGCGCCGATCTGCTCACCGGGCTGCTCGGCCTTCCGGTTGCGCTGATGCGCGAAGCCGGATTGCTGCTGGTGCCTTACGTCGCGCTGGTCGCCTTCGTGGGCACGCGCGAGACCATCTCGCGTCCGGCCGTGCAGGCGATCATCGCGCTCAACGTGCTGTGGGTCGTCGGCAGCATCGGCCTGCTGATGAGCGGCTTCGTCGCGCCGACGATGCTTGGCTACGCGTTCGTGATCGCGCAGGCGGTTGCGGTCGGGGTGTTCGCCGAGCTGCAGGTCATCGGTCTGCGCCGGACGCAAGCGGCCGCCTAATCATACGGCCTCGACAAGTTCGGGAACGCGCCGCCGGGAGGTCGCCTCGGCGGCGCATTTTGCCGCGTGAACGTCGCGATTGATGATCTGCAGGTTCGGCAGGCCCCAGAATGCCAGCAGCGCGGGCCATGCCATGCCGCAGTGCTCTTTCCAGACCCGGAACAGCGGCACGCGGTGATCGACTTCCGAGGTCTTCCACAGCCGCCCGCCACTCTGCGCGCATTTGCGCCCCTGCAGGCGGCGGATCAGCTTGGCGTAGTCGCTCGGCGCGTTCCACAAGCGCCAGGCCGTGACGCAGGCGGTGTGCCAGGTCGCATTCCGGTTCGGCCCGTGCTCCCACAAGTCGGCGTGCCAGCCGAGCCGGTAAACCGGCTGGCCGCAGACGCAGCAGAATCCAGGCCCTCGCGCGAAAGCCTTCTCGCGGAACGGGGCGGGGGGCGCGCGAAAGCTCACCGGCAGATCGTCCTTGCGCTTCTCCTTCAGCCGCCAGATCCAGCCGTCAGGCGTGCCGCTGCGCGCCGCGAGTGCGCGCGCCAGCCGGTCGGCGCGCAAGGGATGCGCGCGCCAATAGCCGTCGACCGCCAGCCGCGGCATCGGCGGGGTCCAGCGCCGGTTCAGCGCGTAGGTCAGGACCGGCGCGGGGAAGATCTCCGGCAGTGCCTTGGTAAGGCGCGCGAGCGCGCGCTCGTTCGCCAGCGCGCGTGTCTCGGACATCTTCATTGGCTTGCCGCAAGGTCGAATCGGGCCGCGATGGTGGCAGGGAGAGGTAAACCATTTCCCCCTTGCGCATGGACGGCACCCCAGCCGGGCCGGTAAAACCGGATGTGGCCTCTTGTGAATATCCGGGGACTTGATGAGCGACGAACTGATCCGCGCCGATGCCGTGACCCTCGTGGGTCGTCTCCAGAAGGGTGAGTTGACGCCGCACGATCTGCTCGATGCGCTGGAAAAGCGTATCGCGGCGGTGGATGGTCCGGTGAACGCCCTGCCGACGTTGTGCTTCGACCGCGCGCGAAAGCATGCCGACGCGCTCATGAAAAAGCCTCTCGCCGAGCGCGGCCGGCTCGCCGGCATGCCGATCCCGATCAAGGATCTGGCCGCGGTGGCGGGCGTGCGTTCGACCCAGGGCTGCCTGATCTTCAAGGACCGGATTCCCGAGCAGTCCGACATCCTGGTCGAGCACCTCGAGGCCGAGGGCGGCGTCGTCTACGCGATGTCCAACACGCCGGAGTTCGGCGCAGGCGCGCACACG
>DATEKY010000843.1:0-7909 GCA_035277225.1 Xanthobacteraceae bacterium | reverse complement strand
ACCGCGAGCAGCGGCGCGGACACGAACAGCACTTTGGCGCGCGAGTCCTCCAGGATGTAGCGGTATTGCTCGGCGGTGAGCAGCGTGTTGAGTGGCACCGGAATGATGCCGGCGCGGATCGCGCCCCAGAACAGAACCGGGAAATCGACCGTGTCGAGCGCCATCATGGCGACGCGGTCCTCGCGCCGCAGGCCGAGCCTCGCCAGCATCGGGCCGACGCGCGCACACTGCTCGGCGAGTTCGCCGTAGGTCAGCTTCCGCGTGGGATCGATGAACGCGACCTTAGCCGCACGCCCCTGCGCGACATTGCGGTCGACCATGTCGCTGGCGGCGTTGTAGCTCTCGCCCATGGGCGTTTCCCGGTGGTGTTGGGGGCGCAATATAGCGGGCGGGGCGACGCGGACAACCGGACGGAGGTTAGGCGTCATCGGTCGGAGCTACGGTTATCCCGCCAGTGAATTGGCTCAGCATTTTTGGCGATCCCGGGATACAATCCGGGAACCTTTTCCTCGCCGGTCCATCCAATAGGGCAACAGAGGAAGAAATGCATGAAGCCAAAGCTCGCTCCCGCTACCGATCTGGCGACCCTCGATGACGCCGAACTGGTCCGGCGCGCGCGCGCCCGTGACGACGGGGCGTTTCGCGCCATCATGCAGCGGCACAACCGCCGACTCTACCGGATCGTTCGCGGCATCCTGCGAAACGATCACGAGGCCGAGGACGTTGTCCAGGAGGCCTACGTCCGCGCCTTCACGCATCTGGAGGGGTTTCGCGGCGACTCCAGCCTCGGGACATGGCTCGCCCGCATTGCCATGAATGAAGCGCTCGGCCGGGTCCGGCACAATCGCTCGAGCCTGGATATGGCGGCCGCGGAGGCACGACAGAGCGAGGCCCAGATCATTCAATTTCCTCTCGCGACAACCTCCGACAACCCGGAGCAAACGATGGCGCAGCGGCAAATTCTGCAACTTGTCGAGCGGGCCACCGACAATCTGCCGGAGATCTACCGCATCGTGTTCATCACGCGCGTGATCGAGGGAATGGATGTCGAGGAAACCGCAGGTCTTCTCGGGTTGAAGCCGCAGACGGTCAAGACCCGACTGCATCGGGCGCGTGTGCTCGTGCGCGAACAGCTGGACAAGCAGATCGGCCCGGTCCTGATGGATGCCTTCCCCTTTGCCGGCCGGCGCTGCGCACGCATGACCGATGCGGTGATGAAACGAATCGGCGTTTCCGGCTGAGTGCCGGGAACCTTCGCCATGTCATCCATCTAACGCATGTGAGATGCCCAGCGCCGACCGCCCGACGACAGGAGAGTATTTGCCAATGACTTCCAATGTGCATGCGCTGGACCCCGTCAGGACGCTGCATGGCCACGGCAGCCGGCCCGACCGCAACGAGGTCGAAGCCGCCGTGCGGACCATCCTTCGATGGACCGGAGAAAATCCGGATCGTGACGGCCTGATCGAGACCCCCGCCCGCGTCACCCGCGCGCTGGAGGAGTCCTTCGTCGGTTACACCCAGGACCCCGCTGCGATCCTGCAAAAATCCTTCGATGAGATCGAAGGCTACGATGAGATGATCGTGCTGCGTGGCATCCGTTTCGAGAGCCACTGCGAGCACCACATGGCGCCGATCGTCGGCCGGGCCTGGGTCGCTTATGTCCCGAACGACCGCGTGGTCGGCATCAGCAAGCTGGCGCGCGTGGTCGAGACCTTCGCCAAGCGCCTGCAAATCCAGGAACGGCTGACGGCGCAGATTGCCAACACGATCGCCGACGTCCTCCAGCCGAAAGGCGTCGGCGTCGTCATCAAGGCGTCGCATCACTGCATGACCACGCGCGGCGTGCACAAGCCCGACACGGACCTCGTGACCAGCCGCATGCTCGGCTGTTTCCGCGACGATGCACAGACGCGCCAGGAGTTTCTCGGCATGACCGTCTGAAGAAGGGAGCGACATATGGCGCAAGAGCAAGCCCCACCGACCGGACCCGACCTGACGCAAGGCGTCGCGCTTGGGGATCTTGTGGGCGGCAAGCTGGTTGGGCACGTCGGCAGTGACGAGGTGCTGCTGGTGCGCAGCGGCCCCGAGGTGTTCGCGATCGGGGCGCATTGCAGCCACTACCACGGGCCGCTCGCCGAAGGGATCGTCGTTGGAGCGAGCGTGCGATGTCCCTGGCACCATGCCTGTTTCGATCTGCGCACCGGAGAGGCCCTGCGCGCGCCGGCGCTGAGCCCGGTCGATTGCTGGAGAGTCGAGCAACGGGACGGCCGCATATTCGTCAGGGAGAAACGTGAAGCGCCGAAACCGCCTTCCGTCGCCGCGATCGATGCGCCGGGCAGGATCGTGATCGTGGGCGGAGGAGCGGCAGGTTTTGCGGCGGCCGAAATGCTGCGGCGGCGGAACTATCGCGGCAGCATCGTCATGCTGAGCAACGATGCGGCACCGCCGGTCGACCGGCCGAACCTGTCGAAGGACTATCTTGCGGGCACGGCGCCTGAGGATTGGCTGCCGCTGCGCCCGGACTCCTTCTACGCCGAAAACGGCATCGACCTGCGTCTCAACGCCGAGGTCAGCGGCATCAATGTGCAGACGCACGAGGTCATGATCGCCGGCCACGACGCTCTGCCCTATGACCGGCTGCTGCTGGCAACCGGCGCCGAACCCGTCCGGCTTTCCATCCCGGGAGCCGACCAGCCACACGTCCGCACCTTGCGCTCGGCTGCCGATTGCCGCGCCATCATCGAAGCGGCCAAAGGAGCGCGCCGTGCGCTCGTGGTCGGCGCGAGCTTCATTGGACTGGAGGCGGCAGCCGCATTGCGCGCCCGCGAAATCGAGGTTCACGTGGTGGCGCCCGAACGGCGGCCGATGGAGCGCGTGCTCGGACCAGAGATGGGCAACTTTGTTCGCGCGCTGCACGAGGAGCACGGCGTCAACTTTCATCTGGAGGACACGCTGACCGCAATCGATGGCCGGCGCGCGGCGCTCAAGGGCGGCGGAACCCTCGACGCTGACCTCGTGGTCGTCGGCATCGGCGTGCGTCCCCGCCTGACGCTGGCCGAACAGGCCGGCCTCGCGATCGACCGCGGCGTTACGGTGGACCGTCATCTGCAAACGAGCGCGCCCGGGGTCTATGCCGCGGGCGATATCGCGCGCTGGCCCGATCCTCATTCCGGCGCGAATATCCGCGTCGAGCATTGGGTCGTGGCGGAGCGCCAGGGCCAGACCGCGGCCTGCAACATGCTGGGGCAGCAGGAGGCATTCGACGCGGTGCCGTTCTTCTGGAGCCAGCATTACGACGTGCCGATCAACTACGTCGGTCACGCCGAACAGTGGGACGAGATCGCGATCGAGGGCGACATCGACGCCCGCGATTGTTTGCTGCGGTACAAGCGCGGTGGACGTGTTCTCGCGGTCGCATCGATATTCCGCGACATCGACAATCTTCAAGCCGAGTTGGCGATGGAGCAGACGCCTGCATAAGAGGCGACAGTCAGGCAGGCGTCGCGGTCCGGCTAGGCTCGTTCTTCCGGCGTCGGGATCGGCGTCAGACCGAAGGGTTGATACTGCGCCAGCGTCTGCAGGCCGGCCATGTCGGTCAATTCGACGCGCCTGGAATGGCTGGTGATCAATTGCTCGGCGCGCAGCTGCTGCATCACGCGATTGAGATGCGGCACGCTCAGGCCCAGCACGTCCGCCATCACCTCCTGCGAGAACGGTAGCTCGAAGCTTGCCGTTTCGGCGTGCCCGACTTCCCGCAAGCGGGCGTGAACCTCGAGGAGGAAATGCGCCAGCCGCTCGATCGGTGTGCGCCGGCCGAGATCGACAATGTGTTCGGCATAGATCGCCGCCTCATGCGCGGCGAGCCAGCTCAGCGCGAGGCCGAACCGAGGCTGCTCACAAGACAGACGCACGTACGACTCGAATGGACACATGTTGTAGGTCAGGTCGCTCACCGCGACGATCGAGTAGAGCGAGCGATCGAAGAAGCTGACCGGAAAGCCGACGACGTCGCCCGGCAGGATCACGTTGAGGATCTGCCGCTTGCCGCTGCGCATCAGCTTGTAGCGGATCGCATATCCGTCCTTGACGAAGCAGAGATTGCGATAAGGGTCGCCGGCGACGACGAGATCGTTGCGCTTTTTGACCACTCGTTCGCTCTCGACGATGCGTTCGAGGCTCGCGAGATCGGCCGCGTCGAGCGTCATCAGGCGCGACAGACGCATCACAAAAGGGTGTGCGGCGAGAGAAACCGCGAGCGTATCAGAGGCAAGATTCATGGGCTGGCTTCAAATCGCGATGTGCAGTGCCGCCCCCCATCAAATCTTACGTCCGCTTATTAATTAGGATCAATAACCAAAATCATCGGACGAAAGTGGCATTGACCGCACCACCCCCGCGGTTGGCTATGGCTCCGACGCAATGTCTTTCATGCGGCGTTGCCTGGAAAGCTACGCCGCAGAAGGACAGCCGACAACAAGAGCGGGCGACGCCGACTCGCACCATCGAGGGAGAGGAACGAATGTCACGACATAATCAGACGTATGTATCCCGCCGCACGCTGCTGCAAGCGGGCGCCGGCATTGCCGGCGGCATCGCACTGCCGGGGTTCACCCTGCCGGCCTTTGCGGTCGGTGAGCATTCGCCGATCGGCACCTGGCCGGAAGGCTCCAAGGGCGACACGATCAATATCGCGGCGGCGGTGCCACGCACCGGCTCTTACGCGGTGCAGGGCGAAGACGAGCTGAAGGGCTGGCAGCTCGCGGTCGAGCATATCAACAGCGGCGACGCGCTGCTCAAGAAAATCGCGCCCAAGGTCGACAAGGGTCTGCTCGGCAAGAAGGTCAACCTGCTCGCGGCCGACAGCGCCGCCAAGCCGAACCAGGCTGTGCAGGAGATCCAGACCTTCATCAACCAGAACAAGATCGTGCTGATGACCGGCTCGACCTCGAGTGCGGTTGCGGTCGCGCTCAACAAGTTCGCGCAACGCGAAAAGGTGCTCTACGTCACCGGCATCTCCGGCTCGAACGACACCACCGGCAAGGACTGCGTGCGCTACGGCTTCCGCCAGAACTTCTATGGCGAGACCGCCGCGAACGCGATCGGCCCGGTGCTGGTGAAGGCCTACGGCAAGAACAAGAAGGCGGCGTTCATGACGCCGGACTACACTTATGGCCACACCGTCACCAAGTCGGTGAACGATTACCTGACCAAGAACGGCGGCTGGACCCAGGTGACCAACCAGGTCTCGCCGCTCGGCACGCAGGACTTCAGCCAGTATCTCACCAACATCGCGAACTCCGGCGCTGACGCGATCATCAACGTCAACTGGGGCCGTGACGCGGTGCTGTCGGTGCAGCAGGCCAAGCAGTTCGGCCTGACGCCGAAGATGCAGATGGTGATCCCGTATCAGATCCCGTTCCTCGCCAAGGAAGCCGGACCGGAGTTGATGGAAAACGTCTACGCGGCGACCGACTTCTGGTGGACGCTCGAGGACAAGTATCCGCTCGCCAAGATGTTCGTCGCGGCATTCGAGAAGAAATACGGCTACAAGCCGGAGTGGGGCGCCAACAACGCCTACATGTCGTTTGCGATCTGGGCCAAGATGGTGTCGGAGGCGGGCTCGTTCTATCCGCCCGACGTCATCAAGCAGTACGAGAAGGGTGAGAAGTTCGACTCCACCGTCGGCGAGGTCTACTTCCGCAAGGAAGATCACCAGCTCGTCCGCCCGGTGGTCATCGTCAAGGGCAAGGCGCCGAAGGCGATGAAGAACAAGGAAGACTATTGGGAGGTTCTCGAAGTCGTCCCAGGCGCGCCACTGATGCAGAAGCCGGACGCGTTCGGCTGCAATCTCGGCGACTACACCTGAGCCTCGCCTGAAACGTGCGCCGCGGGCGGAACCATCCGCCTGCGGCGCGGTTTCACGTTTGTTTCTCGAGCATTGCCTGATCCATGATCAACTGGGCCAATTTCATATCGCAATGCTTCAACGGGCTGGTACTCGGCGCACTGCTCGCGCTGATCGCGTCGGGCCTGACCATCATCTACGGCACGCTCGGCGTCCTCAATCTCGCGCACGGCGCGATGTTCATGCTCGGCGGCTACGCCGGTTGGGTCGCCTACAGCTACACCGGCTCCTTCATCGCAGCGGTCCTCGCCGGCGCGATATTCGTCATGCTCGTGGGCGTCGTGGTGGAGCGGGTGGTCATCCGCCATTTCTACAAGCGCCCGCACGAGGATCAGCTGCTGGTCACGTTCGGCCTCGGCATCGTGTTCGTCGAGGCCGTGCGCTTCTTCTTCGGCAGCCTATCCAAGACCGTGCCGCCGCCGTCCGCGCTGGTGGGGATCACGCCGCTCGGCTTCATGTTCTATCCGACCTACCGTCTCGCGCTGCTCGGCATCGTCACTGTCGCGCTGCTGGCGCTCTATCTCGTGCTCTATCGCACCCGCATCGGCATGATCGTGCGCGCCGGCATCGAGGACTCCGTGATGGTCGATTCGCTCGGCATCGACGTCTACAAGGTCTTCACGCTGGTGTTCGGCATCGGTGCCATGGCGGCGGGCTTTGCCGGCATCGTCAACGCGCCGGTGGTCTCGATCGCGCCGGATGTGGGCGAGGCGATCCTCGTGCAGACCTTCGTAGTGGTCGTCATAGGCGGCGTCGGATCGTTCCCGGGTGCCGTGCTCGGCGGGCTGATCGCCGGCGAGATCATCAGCATCACTTCCATGTTCAACCCAGGCTACGCCTACGTCATGCTGTTCGTCGCCATGACGCTGGTGCTCGTGCTGCGTCCCTACGGACTGCTCGGCACGGCCGGCCGCGAATGAGCGCGGGCGTGCGATGCTCAGGCAACGCCCCTTCCTCGTCGAGATCCTCACCGCCGCCGCGCTGATCGCCGCGCCGTTCGTCTTGCCCTACTTCGGATTCACGCCGACCACGATCAACCGCATCCTGGTCTGGGGCGTGTTCGGCATCGGCTTCGACATCCTGTTCGGCTTCACCGGTCTGCTCTCCTTCGGCCAGTCCGCCTTCTTCGGCACCGGCGGCATGGTTGCGGCCTATCTGCTCACGATCGTGAACTTCCCTTACGTGATGGCATCGCTGGGCATCGGCATGATTGCGGCCGCCATCGTCGGCTACCTGGTGGGGCTGATCGCGCTCAGGCGCACCGGCATCTATTTCGCCATGATCACCGTCGCGATCGCGGAGGTCTTCTTCTTCGTCGAGTTCAATCCGCTGTCGGCCTATACCGGCGGCGAGAACGGGCTGCCGGGCGTGCCGGCACCGGTGCTCTATCTCGGCTTCACCACCATCCGCTTCAACACCGACACCTCGCTCTATGCCTTCCTGGCGTTCTGGTACTTCCTCGGCATGGTGATCGCGCTACGCATCGTGCGCTCGCCCACGGGCGCGGTGTTGCGCGCAATCCGCGACAATCCGCTGCGCGCCGCCGCGGTCGGCCACGACATCCACGGCTACAAGCTGACCGCCTTCGTGGTTGCCGCCGCCTATGCCGGCTTCGCCGGGGGCCTCCTCGGCGTCATGCAAGGCTTCATGCCGCCGGACGCCTTCATGTTCGACACCTCCGGGCAACTGGTGATGCAGACGGCGATCGGCGGCGCCGGCACGCTGTTCGGTCCGCTGGTCGGCGCCACCGTGTGGCTCTACCTGAGCGACTTCTTGCAGACGACATTGAATCTCGGCGCCACCTGGAAGCTGGTGCTGGGCGTGATCTTCGTGCTGCTGGTCTGCTTCCTGCGCCGCGGATTGATCGGCGGCATCGCGGATCTCTATCGGCTCGCGACCCGCGTCCGGAAAAAAGCCGAGCCCGTCGAAGTTGCGCCGGTGGCCGGCGTCACGGCGCAAGACGAGCAGAAGGCCGCCGCCAGGGAGGTCGCGCGCCAGCCG
>DATEKY010000842.1:0-4426 GCA_035277225.1 Xanthobacteraceae bacterium | reverse complement strand
TCGACGGCATTGCCAACGAGATGGAGCTCACGCTGCTGAAGAGCTCGTTCTCGCCGATCGTGAAGGAGGGGCTCGACGCGTCGGCGAGCCTGTTCACCCTGCAGGGCGAAACGCTGGCCCAGGCGATCGCGATCCCGATTCACCTCGCCACGCTGATTCCTTGCGTGGCGCGCTTCCTCGTCGAGTTCCCGGTCGAGGAGATGCACGACGGCGACATCTATTGCATGAACGACCCGTTTCTCGGCGGCACACATCTGCCCGATATCGCCGTGGTGATGCCGGTGTTCGCGCGCGGGCGACCGATCGCGTTCGCCGCCGCCATGACGCATCACCAGGACGTCGGCGGCATGACGCCCGGCTCGGTGCCGACCAACGCGACGGAGGTTTTTCAGGAGGGCATCCGGCTTCCGCCGTTGAAGCTGCGCGACCGCGACGTATTCAACGATACGCTGCTGAAGATCCTGCGGCGCAACGTGCGCATCCCGGAAACCTTCGAGGGCGATCTGATGGCGCAGGTCGCGGCCTGCACCGTCGGCGTGCGGCGGTTGTCCGCGCTCGCCGACACCTACGGCGACAACCATCTGACCGCGATCTTCGCCGAGCTGCTCGACCGCTCGGAAACGATGACGCGGAGCGCGCTGCGCGCGATTCCGCAGGGCACTTATCGCGCGGTCGACTTCCTCGACAATGACGGCATCGATCTCGACCGCCGCATCCGCATCGAGGTCGCGGTCACGGTCGGCGACGGGGCGATGACCGTCGACTTCACCGGCTCCTCGCCCCAGGTGCGCGGCCCCTTCAACGTCGTACCCTCGGGCAGCCTGGCGGCAAGCTGCTTCGCCCTGCGCGCGATCACCGACCCGAGCATCACGACCAACGGCGGCTGCTTCCGCCCGATCACGCTGAAGCTGCCGGAAGGCTCGATCGTCAATCCGCGCGAGCCGGCGCCGGTCAACTCCCGCACCGCGACCATCAAGCGCATCACCGGCACGATCCTGGCGGCGTTCGCGCAGGCCGTGCCGGACCGCGTCCCGGCCGACAACGCAGGCGAACTGCTCGCGCTATCGTTCGGTGGCGCGCGGCCCGACGGATCGCGCTACGTCACCGGCGAACTGGTCGCGAGCGGCGCCGGCGCCAGCCGCCACAAGGATGGCGTCGACGTCATCGAGACCGACGCCACCAATTGCATGAATCTGCCCGCCGAAGCGCTCGAGCTCGATGCGCCGATCCGCGTCAACCGCGCCATGCTGCGGCGTGATTCCGGCGGGGCCGGTGCGCATCGCGGCGGTCTCGGCATCCTGCGCGAATACGAGATCCTGCACGGGGAAGTGCGCTTCACGCATCGCGGCGAGCGGCATTTCATCGCCCCCAAGGGCAGCGCCGGCGGCCGCGACGGAGCCATGGCGCGCACCGTGATCTACCGCAGCGGCGGGGCTGAGGAGGTTGTTCCGTCCAAGCTCGTCACGACGCTGCACGCCGGCGATCGCGTCGTGTTCGAGACCGCCGGGGGCGGGGGACACGGCGACCCGGCTCAACGCTCCGGCGAACAGCTGCAGGCCGATCTCGCGGACGGCAAGATCAGCCGCGCGGGCGCCGCATCCTACGGCGCGACACCCTCACCTGACGGGACTTGAGGTCATCATGAGTCGTCAGAGCGTTATCCGGTCGCTGCAAACATATTACGACGACGGCCGCTTCCTTGCCGACCTTCGCCGTCGCGTCGCGATCCCGACAGAGAGTCAGAACCCGGCCCGCCGGGCGGAGCTTTATCGATATCTCGAGGACGAGATCGCGCCGGCGCTACGCGCGCTCGACTATGAGGTAACGATTTACGACAATCCCGATCCGGCCGGCGGCCCGTTTTTGATCGGGCGGCGGATCGAGGACCCGGACGCGCTGACCGTGCTGAGTTACGGTCACGGCGACGTCGTGCGCGGTCTCGACAAGGACTGGCGCAGCGGCCTTTCGCCCTGGACCATCACGCTCGACGGCGACCGCATCTATGGCCGCGGTGTGGTCGACAACAAGGGTCAGCACACGATCAACATCGCGGCGCTCGCCGAGCTCATCGCGGCGCGCGGGCGGCTTGGCTTCAACTCCATCTTCTTCGTCGAGATGAGCGAGGAGGTCGGCTCGCATGGCATTCACGCGTTTGCGCGGGCGCAGCGGGCAGCTCTTGCCGCCGACCTGCTGATCGGCTCCGACGGCCCGCGCGTCACCGTCGACAGGCCGACGATCTATCTCGGCTCGCGCGGCGCGATGAACCTCGAGTTGACGCTCAATCTGCGGGAGGGCGGGCATCACTCGGGCAATTGGGGCGGCCTGCTGGCCAATCCGGGCATCATCCTGGCGCACGCGATCGCTTCCATCGTGTCGAAGACCGGCGAAATCCTGGTGCCGGAACTGCGGCCGAAGCAGCTGCCGTCGTCGATCCGCAAGGCGCTCGACGGCATCGCGATCGACGGCGGCGCGGACGGCCCGGCGATCGATCCGTGGTGGGGGGAGCCGGGGCTGAGCGCGGCCGAGAAGGTTTTCGGCTGGAGCACGTTCGAGGTGCTGGCCTACGTCACCGGCAACCCCGACGACGCGGTCAACGCGGTGCCCCCATGGGCGAGCGCGCATTGCCAGATCCGCTTCACCGTCGACAACGATCCGGCCGGCTTCATCCCCGCGCTGCGGCGCCATCTCGATGCCAACGGTTTTGCCGCCATCCAGGTACAGGAGGCGCGCGGCCGCGTGGTGTGGCAGGCGACCCGGCTCGATCCCGATCATCCGGCCGTCCAATGGGCAGTCGCATCGATCCAGCGCACGACCGGCAAGGTGCCGGCGCTGCTGCCGTGTGTCGGAGGCTCGATGCCGAACGATGTCTGGGCCGACATGCTTGGCATGCCGACGATATGGGTACCGCATTCCTACGGCGGCTGTTCGCAGCACGCTCCGAACGAGCACGGGCTCGGTTCATTGATGCGCGAAGGCCTGGAGATAATGGGCGGCCTGTTCTGGGATCTGGCAGAGAGCCCGCCGGACATCCGCCGGCTATCATAGTGTGAGGCGGTGTCGGTGTGCGCGTCGACCCGCTTGCACAACTTCCTGCTGCGGGGTGGATTGGACTCACGCGACGTCGCATTACCGCAGGTCTGCCACGACTTTAGCAGGTCTCGCTACGACTTTAGGAGTGTGCCGGTCCGCCGGTAACCTTAGAGCAGAGTTGCGTGCTCGAACTGCGTTCAATCCTCGACAGCCTGCGACCCGCCTGATTAGGTTTACGCTTCGTTAACTCGGGACGATGCGGCGACCACGACGGGTCCGCGACTTTTTCGGGACGACCAAAACGGCAGTCCTGAAAGCCGACAGACGTCACCTGGCAGCACCGCTTCGGCTCGATTCACAGTGTTCGTATCGTGGGGTGCCAGCGTGTCCGCAAGTCCGATCACCGCCAACAACTCTGAAGTTTCGGGAAATGAGGACACGGTTATCGCTCTGCTGCTCGAAGGGGCGGCGACCGACTCCCACTTCGCCATAACGGGATTTCAGGTCACCCAGCTTCCCACCAACGGCACGCTCTATCTCGATTCCGCTCTCTCGATCCTGGTCGCCGCAGATTCGGTCCTTCCGAGTACGACGGGATCGCTGCTGCTCTACTTCCGTCCATCGCAGGACTTCAACGGAGCGGTCGATTTCAAATACGTCAGCACCGGCGCTTTCGCCTCGGCCGGTCCGGGGAATGCGGATGCGTACTATCTGACGCTCGATGGCCTGGACGGCGGCGTGCGTGTCGCGGGCCACGAGGGGTCGTTTGCGGTCGAGGACTTCTCCTTCGACATCGAGCAGATCATCGACAGCACCACCGGGACCGGCAGCGGCAAAGGCAAAGCCGAGCCGAGCCCGCTGATCGTCGACCTTGTGCCGGGCTCGAGCCTGACCGAGCTGTTGAAGAACGGCGCGTCGGGCAAGCACTTCACCGGGCTGAGCCTCGAAGGCGTGATCGTGAACGAGGAGGGCGAGCGCACGGTCTACGACCTGCGCCTGGCGGAGGTGTTGGTGACCAAGGTCACGGACACCAGCGGCGTCGACCATGCGGAGTTCAGCTTCACGACGATCAGCATCACGACGACGGGTATGAACGATGACGGCACCCTGGCGCAGCCGCGCACGTTCTTCTGGAACGTGGACACCACCGAGATCGGCGACGATCCGTTCGGTGGAGCCGTTGCCGGCCCTCTGACCTCGGCTGGGCCGGGGAATGCGGATGCGTACTACCTGACGCTCGACGGTGTGGACGGAGGCGTGCGGGCGGCGGGCCACGACGGGTCGTTTGCGGTCGCGGACTTCTCGTTCGACATCGAACAGCTCATCGACAGCACCAGCGGCGGCGGTAGTGGCAAAGGCAAAGCCGAGCCGAGCCCGCTGATCGTCGACCTTGTGC
>DATEKY010000841.1:0-4343 GCA_035277225.1 Xanthobacteraceae bacterium | reverse complement strand
TCTCCGGATCGCTGCGCGTCCATGCGCCGAGCCGCAGATTGTCCGCCACGGCAAGCGGCGCGAACACCTGACGGCCCTCCGGCACCTGCACGATGCCGGCGCGCACGCGCGCATGCGGCGAGAGCGACTGGATCGGCTGGCCGTCGAACACGATCGCGCCGCCGGTGACCGGCTGCACGCCGGAGATCGCGCGCAGCAGCGTGGTCTTGCCGGCGCCGTTGCTGCCGACCAGCGCGACCATCTCGCCTTTCGCGATCTCGAGCGACACGTCGCGCAGCACCGCGATGCGGCCGTAGCCCGAGGTGAGGCTCTCGATGCGCAGCATGTTCATGCGTGCGCTCCGAGATAGACCTTCACGACCTCCGGATTGGCGCGCACCTCCGCCGCCGTGCCTTCGGCCAGGGTGCGGCCCTGGTCGAGCACGTGAATGCGGCTGGAAATCTTCATCACCAGCTTCATGTCGTGCTCGACCAGCACGACCGCGACGCCGGAGGCCGCGACCTTCTGGATCACGGCGTCGACCTCCGCGGTCTCGACCGGATTGCAGCCGGCCGCGGGCTCGTCGAGCAGCAGCACTTTCGGCTCGGTCGCGAGCGCGCGCGCGATCTCGAGCCGCTTGAGCGCGCCGTACGGCATCGTGCCGGCCGGCTGATCGGCGAATGACGCCAGCCCGACGAAGGCGAGCAGCTCTTCGGCTTTTTGGCGCGTCGCGCGATTCTGCCGCAGCACCGAGGGCAGCGCGAACAGGTGCGGCAGCAGCGCGCGGCGTTCATGCAGGTGGCGGCCGACCATCACGTTCTCGGCCGCGGTCATGCGGAAGAAGATCTGCAGATTCTGGAACGTGCGCGACAGGCCGCGTTGGGCGAGCAGATGCGGCGCGAGGCCTGTGACATCGTCGGCGCCGAGCGCGACGCGGCCGCGCGCCGGCGGATAGATGCCGGCCACGATGTTGAACAGCGAGGTCTTGCCGGCACCGTTCGGCCCGATGACGGCGAAGATCTCGCCGGGTTCGACCGCAAACGACACGCCGTCGACCGCGGCGACGCCGCCGAAGGCGATGGCCACATCAGTTGCGGCGATTGCACTCACGATCGCCCCCGCATCAGCCGCATCAGCGACGGTACGATCCCGGCGGGCAGAAAGATCATGAACAGCATCATCAAGAGGCCGAGCATCACGTGCTCGTACTCGTGGAACGCGGTGAGTACCTGCGGCAGCAGCACCAGCACCGCCGCACCGACCACGCCGCCGAGGATCGAGCCGAGCCCGCCGATCACCGCCATGGTGACGAACTCGATCGAGCGCAGGAAGCCGGCCGTCACCGGCGTCACCAGTGCGTCGAACAGCGCGAGGTAGGCGCCGGCGACCGCCGCGTAGATCGCCGAGAGCACGAAGGCGGCGAGCTTGTAGCGTGCGACGTCGATGCCGAGCGTGCGCGCCGCGGTCTCGCTGTCGTGGATGGCGCGGAACGCGCGGCCGGTCGGGCTCTCGATCAAATTGACCGCGATCAGCGCGCCGACGATCAGCGTGACGCCGGAAATCCAGTACCAGGCGAGCGGCGTGCGCGCGCGCCAGCCGAACAGCTCGAGCCGCAGCACCGGCATGCCGTCCGGCCCGCCGGTGAAACGCGCCTCGTTGGTGAACACCATCGCGATCAGGATGCCGAGGCCGAGCGTCGCGACCGCGAGGTAGTGGCCTTTGAGCTTGAGGATCGGGCGGCCGACCAGGAATGCGAGCAACGCCGCGATGGCAGCGCCGGCGAGCAGCGCGGCCCATGACGGCACGGCGAAATGCGTCGGGCCGACGGCGACCGCGTAGGCGCCGATGCCGAAGAAGCCGGCGTGGCCGAGGCTCACCTGTCCGGCAAAGCCCATCAGCAGGTTGAGACCGACGACCGCGAGCGCGAAGATGAAGACCAGCGCGGCAATGCGCAGATAGAACGTGGTCGACGTGGCAAGCGGGATCGCGATCACAATGGCGGCGAGCAGTACGACCGCCGCATATGGGTGCTGTGTGAACCGCCGCATAGATTAGACGCGTTCGATCGCGGCGCGGCCGAGCAGGCCTTGCGGCATCGCGAACAGCACCACGAGAATGACCAGGAACGCGATCGCGTCCTTGTAGGCGGACGAGATGTAGCCGGCGCTGAACGCTTCGAGCAGGCCGACGGCGAGTCCGCCGATCACCGCGCCGAGCGGGTTGCCCATGCCGCCGAGCATCGCGGCGGCGAAGCCTTTCAGAGCGAGCAGCGTGCCGACGTCGTAGCTCGTGAGCGTGATCGGGGTCATCAGGATGCCGCCGATCGCGCCGATCGCGGCCGAGACCGCGAACGCCAGCCCGACGATCGCGCCGGTGTTGATGCCGACGAGGCGCGCAGCGAGACGATTCGCCGCGGTCGCGACCAGCGCCTTGCCGGTCAAGGTCATGGTCATGAACGCCCACAGCGCCACCACGATGGCGCCCGCGCCGAGCAGCACGATCACGCTTTGCGGCAGCAGCGCGGCGCCGCCGATCTTCCATGGCTCGGAGCCGGCGAAGGCCGGATAGCTGTGGAAGTTCTTGTCGAACACGATCGCCGAGATGCCGCGCAGGAAGATCGACGCGCCGATGGTGATGATGATCAGCGAGACGGCGGAGGCGCCGCGCGCGGGCTCGATCGCGAGCCGGTGCAGCAGCAAACCTACCGCGGTCGCCACGACGATCGCCAGCAATGCGGCGAGCGGCAGCGGCACACCGGCGGCGGCCGCGAAGAACGTCACCATGCCGCCGAGCATGACGAACTCGCCTTGCGCGAAGTTGATGACGTCGGAGGCGTTGTAGATCAGCGTGAAGCCGACCGCGACCAGCGCATAGATCGCGCCGACGGTCAGGCCTGAGAAGAAGAACTGGAGGAATTCGGGCATTGCTCTTTAGTCCGAAGCGCCGCTTGTCATCCCGGCCGAGCGCAGCGAGAGCCGGGACCCATTCCTCCCGAGCACGGTCCGCGGACAGATGGATCCCGGATAGCCGCTGCGCGGCTTCCGGGATGACAGCGGAGCATGCGGCCTACGATCCCGCCCCCGCCAGGGTCCAATCGCCGTTCTTGATCTCCAGCATGCGGAAGGCCGAAAGATCGAGCCCGAGGTGGTCGGTCGGCGACATGTTCACTACGCCGCCGGTGCCGATGAAGCCCCTGGTCTTCTCGATCTCGTCGCGCACCTTGGCCTTGTCGGCGCTCTTGGCGCGCTGCATCGCCTCGACCAGGATCATCAGTCCGTCATACATGTGCCCGCCGAAGGTCGAGACCGGCTGGCCGGTCTTGGCCTCGTAGGTCTTCTTGTAGTCGACCACGACCTTCTTCTGCGGATCGTTGTCGGGCAGCTTCTCGGCGACGAGCAATGCTGCGGCCGGCAACCTCACGCCTTCGGCGGCGGGACCCGCAAGCTCGATGAACTGCTTCGAGCCGACGCCGTGGCTCTGGTAGAACGGCAGCGTGATGCCGAGTTGGCGGTAGTTGCGCGTGACGATCGCCGGGCCCTGGCCGAAACCTGGGTTGATCACTGCCTGCAGGCCGGCCTTGCCCTTGATGTTGGTGAGCTGCGGGCTCATGTCGCTGTCGCGCGGGCCGTAGGTCTCCTCGTGCAGCACCTCGATGCCGAACTTGCCGGTCACCGTCATGCACTGATCGCGCATCGACTTGCCGAACGCGTCGGTGCCGGAGATCAGTGCCACCTTCGTGAGATTGCGCTTCTTCAGGTCGTCGAAGATCTTCTCGCATGCCATCAAATCGGTGTGTGGGGTCTTGAAATTCCATTTCTTCACCGGGCTCACCGCCTGCACGGCGCCGGCAAAGTTGATCAGCGGCACCTGTGCGTCCTCGGCGAGCGGGATGATCGCCATCGTGGTCGCCGTGGTGGAGCCGGCGAGCAGCGCATCGACCTGATCCTGCTCGATCGCGCGCGTGCCGAAGGTGCGCGCCTGGTTCGGGTCGCCGCCGTCGTCATAGACGAACAGCTTGACCTGCTGGCCGTTGATGCCGCCCTTCGCGTTGATGTCGGCGACATAGATTTCCAAGGTCTTCTTCTCGGGATCGCCGAGGAACGAGGCAGGTCCGGTGACAGAGAGCACCGCGCCGATCTTGATGTCAGCCTGCGCGGCACTCGCGCTGAGCAGCAGCGCGGCCGCAATGGTTTGCAGCAATCGCATGGGTTCCTCCGGACCGCGCGCTCTGCGGCGCACGTGCTTGGTTGACGGGCGTTCGAGCCGCCATAGTCCGGGCGAACCGGGCCGCGGGTCAAGTGATCGCCAATGCTTGTGTCCCGGGCGCAGCGCAGCATGCAATGATGCGCTGCAGACCCGGGACC
>DATEKY010000840.1:0-5963 GCA_035277225.1 Xanthobacteraceae bacterium | reverse complement strand
TGCTGCAGAAGACCATGGTGGTGGTCGAAGGCGTCGCGCGCTCGTTCGACCCACACCTCGACATGTGGGCGACCGCCGAGCCGGTGGTGCGCGAGTGGGTCGAGCGGCATCTCGGGCCGGCTGGCCGGCTGGAAGACGTCGCGGCCGGCGCCGGCGAGGTCGGGCGCTTCCTCGGCGGGGTGCCGTCGCTGCTCGGCCGCGCCGCCACCCTGGCCGACCAGATCGACGCGGCGACGCGCGACGGCCTGGTGCTCGCGCCCGAGACGGTCGCGGCGATCGGACAGGCCGAGGCGCGGCGCAGCCGCTGGACGTCGATTGCGCTGTGGGTGATCGCCGCGCTGCTCGCCGTGGTGATCTGGAAGGTGGTTTGATTGCATTGATTGCAATGCAATCATGCGCTAGGATGCCCTATGGGCTCCCTGACGGTCCGCAACCTGAGCGAAGACGTCAAGAAGCGGCTGCGCCAGCGCGCGGCCGCGAACGGCCGCTCGATGGAGGAGGAAATCCGCCTGCTGCTGGCCGAGAGCGCCGCCGAGGTACAGACCGCCAAACCTGCAAGCGCCGCACCGACCTCCCCAAAACCGTCCGCGCGCGCCGCGGCGCAGATCCTCCTCATCATCGCGGGCGGGATCGCGGCCTACAAATCGCTCGACCTGATCCGCCGGCTGCGCGAGCGCGGCATCGCGGTGCGGGTGGTGATGACCAAAGCCGCACAGGAGTTCATCACGCCGATGTCGGTGGGCGCCATCGCGGGCGAGCATCCCTTCACCGAGCTGTTCCATCCGAGCGAGTTCGACGTCGGACACATCCGCTTGGCGCGCGACAATGACCTGATCGTGGTGGCGCCGGCGACCGCCGACATCATCGCCCGGATGGCGAACGGCCACGCCGACGATCTGGCCAGCGCGGTGCTGCTCGCAACCGACAGCCAGGTGCTGCTCGCGCCGGCGATGAACCCGCGCATGTGGGCCAACAAGGCGACGCAGCGCAATGTCAAGCAGCTTCGTGCCGACGGCGCCCTCACCGTCGGTCCGAACAGCGGCGAGATGGCGGAAAGCCGCGAGGCGGGCGTCGGTCGCATGGCGGAGCCGCTCGAGATCGTCGCGGCGATTGAGGCGCTGCTGCGCGATCGAATGGCGGAGGCGGACAAGCCGCTCGCCGGCAATCACATCGTCATCACGGCGGGGCCGACGCACGAGCCGATCGACCCGGTGCGCTACATCGCGAACCGCTCGTCCGGCAAGCAGGGCTACGCCATCGCGCGCGCCGCGGCGGCGCTCGGCGCCAGGGTCACGCTGGTGTCGGGTCCGGTGACGTTGCCCGACCCGCCCGGCGTCACGACCGTGCGGGTCGAGAGCGCGCGCGACATGCTCGGCGCCGTCGAGGCGGCGCTGCCGGCGGACGCCGGCGTATTCGCTGCCGCGGTCGCGGACTGGCGCACGGCGGACGCCGGCGCGCAAAAGCTCAAGAAGGACGGCAGCGGCCCGCCCAGGCTTGCGCTGGTCGAGAACCCCGACATCCTGGCGACCGTTTCCAAGCTCAAGAGCAGGCGGCCGAAACTGGTGATCGGATTTGCCGCCGAGACCGAGAAGGTGATCGAGCACGCCAAGGCCAAACTCAAGCGCAAGGGCTGCGACTGGATCGTGGCGAACGACGTCTCGGCCGAAGGCGGCGCGATGGGCGGCGACGACAATGCCGTGCATCTGATCTCGGCGGACGGTGTCGAGTCGTGGCCGTCGCAGTCGAAGGACGACGTCGCGAAGACCCTCGTCGCGCGCATCGCCACGGCGCTGAACGGCGCGGCCGCATGAGCGAGGTCACCGTCAGCGTGACGCGGCTGCCGCACGGCGTGGATCTGCCGCTGCCGTCCTATCAGAGCGCCGCCGCATCGGGTCTCGATCTGCTGGCCGCCGTGCCGGAGGACGCGCCGCTCACGATCGCGCCGGGCCGCCATGCCGCGGTGCCGACCGGCATCGCGATCGCGCTTCCCGCGGGCAGCGAAGCGCAGGTGCGCCCGCGCTCCGGGCTGGCGCGCCATCACGGCGTCACGGTGCTCAATTCGCCCGGCACCGTGGATGCGGATTACCGCGGCGAGATCCAGGTGCTGTTGATCAATCACGGCGAGGCGCCGTTCGTGATCACGCGCGGCATGCGCATCGCGCAATTGGTGATCGCTGAGGTCACGCGCGCGACGCTGATCGAGACCGCCAGCCTCGACGAGACGCCGCGCGGCAGCGGCGGATTTGGCTCAACCGGCACGGGTGGGAGGTGAGTTGCTGCACCGGATCGTTCGTGGGTAGCATCATTTTACCGACTCGGTTTGCCCACCTATGTCTCTGCTGCCCCGCAAGGGTCTTCTCGCCATCGCTGCGGTGATCGACGTCGCGCTCAACGCGCGCGAACGTCCGGTTTCGGCGCGCAAACTTGCGGCGCGCCACAATCTGCCGCCGCGCCATCTCGAGCCGGTACTGCAGGCGCTGGTGCACGAGGGCATCTTCAACGGCATCCGCGGCCCGCGCGGCGGATACGAGCTGGCACGCGAACGACGGCGCATCTCGGTCGCGGACGTGCTGCGCGCGGCCGGCGATGACGAGGACGAGCAGGGCCAGAAGAGCTCGCGCATCCTCGACGACGTCGTGCAGCCGGCGCTCGCCGAAGCCGAACACGCGTTCACGGTCGCGCTGGCGCAGCTCTCGATCGAGGACCTGGCACGGCGCGCGGAGAGCCTGCGCGACCGCTGAGAGATTGCCGGTTCACGGCTGTGGACAGCGGGGACAGCGCCGCCACGCGATCGCCCGAAGCGATTCAGCCATCGGGATATTTCCGGATTGGCGGAGAAGCGGCGCGGGCATCGTTCACGATCTGGACTCTTACGACGCGAGTCCGGTTGAGAGTAAAGTCCGATTCGCGGGCGTCGTGGCGGACGGCGCCTGTCACGGGGTCTTCGGGCGCGTCCCGAAACGATGCCGCGCAGGGGCACGGACAATGCCGGACGCGATCCGGACACGGTGCGCAAAAACGCATCCGTGGCGTCAGCGATTCCACGTTGCGGGTGCCGTTTGGGCGGCCGTGGCCTTACCTCATCCCGCGCATGCCGAGGCCGCGCTGCGGTTCACCGATTACCTCGAAACCGTCGCCTCGCTCGACCGCCATGAGCTCGCCGCCCTGACCCTGACGCTCGGCGTCATCCTGTTCGGCGTGGTGACGGCGATCGCGCTGCTGCGCACCCGCACGCGTACCCGGCAGGCGCTCGTCGCGCGGCAGGGCGAGATCAACGACCTGCGCGAGGAGCGCGACCGCGCCGTCGCGCTGCTGCACGCCGAGCCGCAGGTGATCGTGGTGTGGCCGGCCGGCGCGGACGAGCCGGAGATCACCGGCGATGCGGCGCTGGTTGCGCACACGGCAGTACCGCGCCGCGTGCTTGCCTTCGGAACTTGGCTCGAGCCCGACAAGGCGCAGCAGATCGAGGAGGCGGTCGAGGCGCTGCGCAGGGACGGCAAGGGCTTCTCGCTGATGCTGACCACCTTGCACCATCGGCATGTCGTGGCCGAAGGCCGCGCCATCGGCGGCCGCGCGGTGCTGCGCATCAAGGACCTCACCGGCCCGCAAGGCGAGCTCGCCGAGCTCGCCGCCGACCATCAGCAGCTGCGCCGCGACATCGACACGATCGGGCGCTTCCTCGAGGCGCTGCCCTCGCCGGTCTGGGCGCGCGACGCGGCCGGACGGCTCACCTGGGTGAACGCCGCCTATGCGCGCGCCGTCGAGGCGCGCAACGACGCAGATGCGGTCGCGCGCAATCTCGAGATTCTCGACAGCGCATCGCGCGAGGATCTGGCGCGCTCGCGCGCTTCGGGCGAGGTGTTCGACGCGCGGCTGCCGGTGATCGTCGCAGGGACGCGGCGCTTTTTCCAGGTGATCGACCGCGCGGCGCCGGGCGGCAGCGCCGGTATCGGCATCGACATCACCGAGGTCGAGACCATGCGCGCCGAACTGCAGCGCATGACGGAGGCGCATCGCCGCACGCTCGACCAGCTTGCCACCGCGGTGGCGATCTTCTCGGCCGACCAGCGGCTCGCGTTCTACAATGCCGCCTACCGCGTGCTGTTCGGGCTCGACCCGGCGTTCCTCGATTCCGGACCGTCCGACGCCGCAGTGCTCGATCGCCTGCGCGCGGCGCGGAAGATTCCCGAGCAGGCGAACTTCCGCGACTGGAAAAGCGAGCTGCACGAAGCCTACCGCGCACTCGAGCCGCGCTCGACCGAATGGCACTTGCCCGACGGGCGCACGCTGCGCGTCGTCACCACCCCGAACCCGGAAGGCGGCGTCACCTACCTGTTCGACGACGTGACCGAGCGGCTGAAACTCGTCCGCCGCTACGAGGCGCTGATCGGCGTGCAGGGCGAAACGCTCGAAGCGCTCGCCGAGGGCGTCGCGGTGTTCGGCAGCGACGGGCGGCTCGACCTGCACAATCCGGCCTTCGCGCAGCAATGGCGCCTGTCCGCGGCGGCGCTCAACGGCGAGCAGGGACAGCACCCGCACGTCGAGGCCGTGCTCGGCTGGTGCCGGCCGCTGTACTCCGACGACGCGTTCTGGGCGAAGCTGCGCGGCGCCGTCACCGGACTGGAGCGGCGCGAGCCGGTCGCCGCGCGGCTCGAACGGCTCGACGGCAGCGTGCTCGATTGCACGACCGTGCCGCTGCCCGACGGCGCCACGCTGGTGACGTTCCACGACGTCACGGATTCGGTGAATGTCGAGCGCGCGCTGACCGAACGCGCCGATGCGCTGCAGGACGCGGACCGCCTCAAGAGCGCGTTCGTGCAGCACGTCTCCTACGAGCTGCGCACGCCACTCACCAACATCATCGGCTTCACCAACCTGCTGCTCGATCCGAGCATCGGCCCGACCATCGGGCCGATCACCGAGAAGCAGCGCGACTACCTCGACAGCATCGACAAGTCGTCGAGCGCGCTGCTGGCGATCATCAACGACATCCTCGACCTGACAACCATCGACGCAGGCGCGATGCCGCTCGACCTGAAAGAGGTCGACATCCGCGGCGCGGTCGATGCCGCGGTGCTCGGACTGCAGGACCGCATCGCCGAAAAGGCGATATTGTTGGACGTGCGCGCCGCGCCCGACGTCGGCAGCTTCGTGGCGGACGAACGGCGCGTGCGTCAGGTGTTGTTCAATCTCCTCTCGAACGCGGTCAGCTTCTCGCCCGCCGCCGAGGTGGTGCGGCTTTCGGTCGAGCGGCGCGACGACGCCATCGTGTTCAGCGTGTCCGATCGGGGGCCGGGCATTCCACCCGACATCAGCGAGCGCGTGTTCGACCGCTTCGAGAGCCACGCGCTCGGCTCGGAACACCGCGGCGCCGGACTCGGCCTCTCGATCGTGCGTTCCTTCGTCGAGCTGCATGGTGGTACGGTGAAGCTCGATTCGGCCGTCGGCCGCGGCACCACCGTCACCTGCGTTTTCCCGATCCGGCATACGAACCGGGAGGCGGCGGAGTAGCCAACGAGATCAGGCGACTTCATACGCAATGCTGGCAGTCTCACCTTCCTCCGGTTTCACCATCGCGCTCGCGAACGAGCGCGCGACACAGCGCCTCGCCGTCGACCTCGCGGCGGTGCTGAAGCCGGGCGACCTGGTCACGCTCTCGGGCGACCTCGGCGCCGGCAAGACCGCGTTCGCGCGCGCACTGATTCGCCATCTCGCCGAAAATCCCGCGCTGGAAGTGCCGAGCCCGACCTTCACCCTGGTGCAGACCTACGTGCTGCCGCGCTTCACCGTGGTGCATGCCGATCTCTATCGCGTCGCGCATGCGGGCGAACTTGCCGAACTCGGCGTCGACGAGGCGGCAGAAACCTCGGTGGTGTTGCTCGAATGGCCCGACCGCGCCGCGGATGCGATGCCGGGAGACCGGCTCGATATCTCGTTCACGCTCGCGCCGCATCTCGGCGCCA
>DATEKY010000839.1:0-3759 GCA_035277225.1 Xanthobacteraceae bacterium | reverse complement strand
CATGCGGCCGTGCGTGCCGCCGCGAAGGGAGCGTGACATGACCATCCATCGCACCCATGAAACTCCCGTCATCACCAATGTCAGCCGGCGTCGCGTGCTCAAGGGCCTCGCGGCCGGAGGCCTTGTCGTGGCTGCACAATTCCCCGTCGTGCGCGATGCGCTCGGCTACGCCACCGGCGCCGACAAGATGCCGAACGGAACGGTGAGCGACCCGCATGTCTTCGTGTCGATCGCGCGGGACGGCATCGTGACGATTATTGCGGCGCGCGCCGAAATGGGCACGGGTGCCGCGCGCACCACTCTGCCGATGATCGTTGCCGACGAACTGGAGGCGGATTGGGCGCGCGTTCGCATCAAGCAGTCACCGGGCGACGAAAAGACCTACGGCAACCAGGACACCGACGGCTCGCGCAGTGTGCGGCACTTCATCCAGCCGATGCGGCTGTGCGGCGCCTCCGCGCGCATGATGCTGCAACAGGCTGCCGCCAACCGTTGGGGCGTGGAAGCTGCCGAAGTCGAGGCGAAGAACCACGAGCTGATCCACGCGGCATCCGGACGCCGTCTCGGCTACGGCGAAGTCGCGGCTGCCGCGGCGGCGCTGCCGGTGCCCGCGGCGGAGCAGGTGGCGTTCAAGGAACCGGGCGCCTTCCGCTACATCGGCAAAGGCAACGTGCCGGTCGTCGACCTGATGGACATCACCACCGGCCACGCGATGTACGGCCAGGACATCCGGCTCGACGGCATGAAGTACGCCGTGGTCGCGCGTCCGCCGGTCGTCGGCGGCAAGGTCGCGTCGTATGACGCAGCCGAGACGATGAAAGTGCCCGGTGTCGAGAAGGTCGTGAAGCTCGACGGCACGCCGGCTCCGGCGAAGTTCAATCCGCTCGGCGGAGTTGCGGTGATCGCGACGACCACCTGGGCGGCGCTGAAGGGGCGCGATGCGCTCAAGATCGTCTGGGATGACGGACCGAACAAGTCCTACGACTCGAAAGCCTACAAGGCGATGCTCGAGGAGCAGGTCCGCAAGCCCGGCAAGCTCGAGCGCCAGCAGGGCGATGCCGATGCGGCGCTGAAATCCGCCGCGCGCGTGATCACGGCCGAGTATTACGCGCCGCATCTCGCGCACGCCACGATGGAGCCGCCGGCCGCGGTCGCGCGCCGACAGGGCGGACGCTGGGAGGTGTGGGCGCCGGTGCAAAGCCCCGGCGGCGCACGCGACGACGTCGCCAAGGCGCTTGGCGTCAAGCCGGAAGAGGTGTTGATGCACACCGCGCTGCTCGGCGGCGGCTTCGGGCGCAAGTCGAAGTGCGACTTTGCGATCGAGGCCGCGTGGATTTCGCGCGAGATCGGCGGCGCGCCGGTGAAGGTGGTGTGGACGCGCGAGGACGATCTGCGCCACGGCTTCTATCACACCGTGACGGCCGATCGGTTCGAAGCGGGCCTCGACGCCAGCAACAAGGTGGTGGCATGGCGGCACCGCAGTGCGGCGCCGAGCTTCATGGCTAATTTCGTGCCTGACACGGGTCGGCCGGGTGACATCGAGCTCGGCATGGGATGGGTCGATACGCCGTTTGACGTCCCCAACATCCGCATGGAGAGCGGTGAGGCGCAGAGTCATACGCGCATCGGCTGGTTCCGCTCGGTCAACAATGTGATGCACGCCTGGTCGACCCAGTCATTCGTCGCCGAGATCGCGGCGCAGCTGGGCAAGGACCCGAAGGACTTCCTGCTCGAACTGATCGGGCCGCCACGCATCATCGATCCACGCAAGCAGGTGACGACCGACTGGTGGAACTACGGCGAGCCGTTCGAAAGCTACGCGATCGATACCGGGCGGCTGCGCAAGGTGGCCGAGCTTGCCGCCGAGCGCGCCGGATGGGGCAGGCAACTGCCCAAAGGCCGGGGCCTGGGCATCGCGGCGCATCGCTCGTTCGTGAGCTACATCGCGACCGTGGTCGAGGTCGAGGTCGACGCCAAGGGCAACATCACGGTGCCGCGCGTCGACACCGCGGTCGATTGCGGCTTCTGCGTCAATCCCGAACGCGTGCGCTCGCAGATCGAGGGTGCGGCCGTCATGGGGCTGACGCTCGCCAAATATGGCGAGATCAGCTTCAAGAACGGGCGCGTCGAGCAGGGCAACTTCAACGACTTCCCGATCGTGCGGATCGACGAGTCGCCGAAAGAGACCCGGGTGCATATCGTGGATCACACGATCGACGTTCCGGCGAGCGGTGTCGGCGAGCCGGGCGTTCCGCCGTTCGCGCCCGCGCTGTGCAATGCGATCTTCGCGGCCACCGGCAAGCGCATCCGCAAGCTGCCGATCGGCGATCAATTGGCATAGCGCCGAAGCGCCAGGAGACCTGCGAGAGGCGGGAGAGATCCCGCCTCTTTGTTTCAGGCGAGTTATCGCTTGCGCCACCAATCGCGGTCGTAGCCGCGCATGCGGTCGGCCGGATCGCCATAAACCTGGCTCTCGACGTCGGCGAGGCCAAGGTCTCGCAGTGTCGCGGCATCCAGTGAGCTGAGCAGGCGCAACGTCACCTGCCGAGCACGCCAGGCGAGATAGCGGTTCATCAGCACGCAAATCGCTCTGCCGACGCGGCTCGCTGGCCGGGCCGCTGCTGTCCGCGCGGCAAGGCTGGTCGATACGAGGGGCGACATGCCGTCGCCGAGGTCGAACGTTCCGGACTTCGGATTGGGCATCGGAGGATCTCCTGGTTGATGAGATCCAGGCTACGCGCTACCGCTGACAAGTTCTGTCAGCAGGCTGGCTGCGTTGTGACAGTTTCTGTCAGCAGCATGAGCTCACGTCCGTTCCGCGATTTTCTCGATCTCGCGCCACTGTTTCATCAGGACGCGCCGGCGCTGGGGATAGCGTTGGCCGGTCTCGCGAAGCGCGATGATGCGGTCGATGCGGAAATGACGAAAGTCCTGGCGCAGCTCGCACCACGCCGCGAGAACGCGAGAGTTCTCGAAAAACGCCAGCGCGATCGGCCATACCGTACGGCGGGTATGGTCGCCTTTGACGTCGGCGTAGTCGAGCACGACCATCTGCTCGGCGCGGATCGCCGCGCGGATGGGAGCAAGATCGTGACGCGCGCCGGCGTCGCGGCTTGGGATGGCGATGAGTCCGATGCCTTCGACATTATTGCGCAAATCATCGGGGAGAACGGCCGCGATCTTCGCCAGCGCGTTCATGGCTGCATGCTCGAATGAAGCATCGGTGCGCTGGGCGACCCAGCGCAGGCCGAGCACGAGAGCCTCGAGCTCCTCGTCGGAGAACATGAGTGGCGGCAATACGAATCCCGGTCTGAGGACGAACCCCAGCCCGGCTTCGCCGTCGATCGTCGCGCCCTGACCGATTAGCGTCTGGATGTCGCGGTAGACCGTCCGCAGTGAGACGCTGAGCTCGTCAGCCAGCGCTTGCCCGCTCACCGGCTGACGGTGGCGGCGCAACACCTGGATGAGCTCAAGCAAGCGTTGCGAGCGTGCCATAGTGGCTCCCCATCGGGAGCCTATCACTATCCGCCAACGCTGTCAGTTCTTGTCAGTATGGCGTATTGCGCGCGGTGCCGCAAAGGCCCGATGGCAGCGCCCGTCAGCTAGCGTTTCCACCAGTTACGGTCGTAGCCGCGCATGCGGTCGGTCGGATCGCCATAGACCGCCGATTCGATGTCGCTGATGCCGAGGTCGCGCAACGTCGCGCGGTCGACCTGGTTCAACAGGCGCAAGGTCTCGCGCTGCGCGCGCCACTCAAGG